>JBCBWJ010000400.1:0-2702 GCA_039817165.1 Pseudomonadota bacterium
TAGACGAGGTGATAGGCAAATTCGCGCCAGACCAGTTCCTTGAGCCAGGTTTCCGCGCCGGGTTTGCCGTCTGACAGCGCGCGCTGGCCTGCGTGCCAGCAGGTGCGCGGCGAGATTTCACCCAAGGCGAGGTTTTCCGACAGACCGGAGGTGCCATCCACGGCCGGGAAATCGCGCTGCGTGTCGTAGTCCGCGATGACGTCTGACGTGAAGCGATAGAGCCGGTCGCGGGCTTTGTCCTCTCCAACCCGTTGATGCGGCAGACACACCTCCGCCCCACGATCCATGGCTTTTCCAAGTGCCCAATCGTCAAGACGCTCTGAGTGTGGCCAGGTGACCGGGGCCGGCAACGAGGACGGCGCGCGCAGCGGCTCTGCCACGTCGCGATTGCGCACGGCTTTCCACATGGGCGAATAGACTTTGTAAAATCCGCCACTGCCGGTTTCGACGGTCCAGGGTTCAAACAGCAGGTGCCCGGCATGGCTTTGCGCGTCGAGGCCCGCATCCTTGAGGCCTTCTTTCACAGCGGTGTCGCGGGCGATGCTGTCGGGGTCATATGCACGGTGCCAGTGAACGGCTGTGGCGCCGGTTTCCTGTGCCAGCGCTTTGAGCACATCCATCGCCGCGCCCGAGCGCAGGATGAGTTTGCTGCCAATCCCCTCGAGCGCTGCGCCATGGGCTTCAATGGACAGGCCAAGCCGCCATTTCGGGGCCGCGCCCAGGCCATCGACCAGTTCGTCGCGGATGTAGACCGGGATCACCGGCTGGCCGGTGTTCAATGCGGCCGTCATGGCCGGGTGGTCGCTCAACCGCAAGTCACGACGCAGCCATAGGATTACCGGGGGGGTTTCGCTCATCTACCGTCTCACCACGTCACTCTTTGGAAGCGATGTAGCGGGTCAGAGCACGGCGTCCAGAGCGGTCATCAATTGATCCATCTCGGCCTGATTGGTGTAATGGACGAATGACAGCCGCAGGACACCTTTTTCAAGGTCGACGCCCATGGATTGCAAAGGCCGTGCGCCGTAGAAATCACCGCCGCCGGTCATGATGCCATGCTTGGCGAGCTTTTCAGCGGCCTCCACGCCCGGGCCGGGCAGGTCGATGGCCACAGTGGGCGCTTTGAGCGTCGCATCCGAGGGCCCAAGCAGTGAGACGGAGTTCTTGTCCGACAGGTACTCCAGCAGCGGTTGCAGCAGCGTGGTTTCATGGGCGCGCATCATGTCGTGGACGGCCATGGTGCGCTCTTTGAGATCGCCGGAGAGGCCGTGGTGATCGGCCAGCGCGTCGACGTAATCGGCCATGCCTGCGCAGGCGGCAACCTGGGCGTGATCGGGGCCTGCGGGGGTGAATTTCTTGGGCAGACTTCCTGCGTTGAACCAGTGTCCCTGGTTGGGCAAGAGTTCTGCCAGCGTGCGGCGCACGACCATGATACCCTGATGCGGCCCGTAGGTTTTGTAGGCGGAAAAGAGATAGATATCCGCACCCAGCCGCCCGACATTGGGAAAGCCGTGCGGGGCGTAGCTCACACCATCGACACAGACAAAGGCGCCGGCGGCGTGGGCGGCGGCTGTGATCTCGACCACCGGATTGACCGCGCCCACGATGTTGGAACAGTGCGGAAAGCACACCAGCCGCACGTTTTCGTCCAGCAAATTGTTGAGATCATCGAGGTTGAGCAGGCCGGTGTCGCGGTCGATGCGCCATTCGCGCACCTCTATTCCAGCCTCGGCCAAGCGCCGCCACGGGCCGGAATTGGCTTCGTGATCCTGATCGGTGACGATGATGGCGTCGCCCTCCTCCATCCACTCACGGAAGGCTTGGCTGAGGACGTAGGTGTTTTGCGTGGTGGAGGGGCCAAAGCTGAGCTCATCTTCGTCCACGCCGAGCATCGACGACAGCCGCGTGCGGGCCTCGTCCATCTCGTCGCCCGCGGCTGTGCTGGCGCCATAGGGCGCGTAAGGCTGTACCTTGCGTTGCGTGTAATAGCGCGTAAGGCGGTCGATCACCGGCGCACAGGTGTAGGACCCGCCTGCATTCTCGAAAAAGGCCTGACCCTCAAGCAAGGGTTCGGAAAAGGCCGGGAACTGGCTGCGCACATAGTCGATATCGAGGGGTGCCGTCATGCTGGTGATCTTTCGGTTGCGTTGTCCAAACATCAAAACAGCATTTCCCGGTGCTCAACAAGAGCGTGTCATCGTCCGGCATCCGGTGGCCCTACACCGCTTTTCTTTTCGGGGTGCAGCGCTCATAGACAGACACGCACCAAGGGATTTAACTTTGACCGCTTCCGATCTTACCCGCCTCGCCGGGCTTGTCTTCACGGCCATGTCGTTCATCGTGCTGGGCGACACGGCGGGCAAATTGCTGACGGCGCGAGGCGCCGACCCGATCTTTGTGGCATGGACACGGTTTGCCATTGCCGCCGTGCTGATGCTGCCCTTCAGCGGCCTGACCCGATCCGAGCTGCGTGTGTTTGCGGATTGGCGCATCATCGGGAGGGCGGTGATCCTCGCTGTGGGCATAAGTTGCATTCTGACCGCGCTGGAAACCGAACCTCTGGCCAATGTCTTTGGCGCGTTCTTCATCGGGCCCATGGTGTCCTTCGTCCTTGCGGTGCTGTTTCTGGGCGAACGGGCGAGCCTTGCACGCGCGGGGCTGCTTTTGGTTGGGTTTGGGGGTGTATTGCTCGTGGTGAAGCC
>JBCBWJ010000401.1:0-2636 GCA_039817165.1 Pseudomonadota bacterium
TCTCCCAGCATCCATTGCGTCTCAGAGCGCCGAAAAACCCGCGTAGGGCATAACCCAAAGCTTCAGGGCCAATCTTGCTTGCATCGGTTCCCACGGCCTCGATCAATAGGTCGTTGAGCTCAGACAAACGACAGGCTTCGTCCTCAAAATCCTGTTGAAGCCGGCGCAATACGTATTCGCAATCCAACTCGCCTTCAGTGCGTCGTTTTAGGATCGGAACCAGAACATTCAGAATTTCACGGTAGTGACCGGGGATCACATCATTGCACATCCGGGTGGCTTCTCGCCATATTGGCGCAGGTCTGCGTGGCAAATCGTCAGCCAGAGCTTCCAGCAAATCGCACATCTGAGAGACACGTCTGGCATGATCTGCAACTTGATCCAGGGGAGAGCGCTCCATTGGCTTTTGGGCTTTCGGATCGTCCAACATGGTTTCAGCGTCCTTCGCTGCAGTCCCTTCTGCAGCATTTAAATGTGGCATTCCTTAGAACACCCGACGCCAAAGCCCATGATGGCGGCGTCTTACCAGACCTTGCCTTGATCTTATCTCTTGCCCTTTACCCTGCCGTATTTGGCAGGTGTTCTCATTGATCCAGATCAACGGGTCTCAAATTGGTCGCAACAGCCCAAATGCCCACGCAATTCAATGGCACTTACCCGTCATCATCGAGCAAAACGCGTGCCGCGTCGCCTTCCATGTCATCATACTGTTTTGATCGGATCGTCCAGACAAACGCCACGAGCGCACCAAGCCCAAGCACAAGAGAGCACGGTACAAGGACCACCAAGATGTTCATCTTTGAAACCCCCGAATTGCGTTCACGACCACTGTAATTGAACTTGTCGACATGGCAACGGCTGCGGCCAGCGGAGTAGCGAAACCCAGCACCGCTATCGGCACTGCAATGCAGTTGTAACCTGCGGCAATCGCGAAATTCTGTTTCATCCGTTGGCAGGCTGTGCGGCTGGTGCGGATCGCGTCCGTAATTTGCGTCATGTCACCTGACACGATGATAATGTCAGCGGCGCAGCGCGTGGCATCCAACGCGGTGCCCGGCGCAATGGACACGTCTGCTGCGCTGATCGCGGCCTGGTCGTTCAACCCGTCGCCCACCATCAGGACACGCTGATCTTCGGCTTTCAGCCCCTCAATGATTTCAAGCTTGCGTTCCGCCCGTTCCCCGGACCAGACCCGGTCAATTCCGACCTCATCCGCCATCCGCGCCGCGTTTTCAGAGGTGTCACCCGTCAACATCGCGGTCTTGAGGCCAAGCTTGCGCAACCCAGTCACCGCAGGCACCGCCGAAGGGACAAGTGTTTCGACGGATGGCAGCGCGATCTCCAAATCGCCGATCTTCAGCACGACGCTGGCATCATTGGGCGTGCGCCGGCCAAGGTAGACAGCCTGACCTAACCAGACCGCACGCACGCCCTCACCCGCCTCTTCGCGGATGTCGCTGAGCGGGGCAGGGGACACATCCTGCACCTCGTGCGACACGCCACGACACAGCGGGTGATCCGAGGCCTCTGACAAAGCGCGCAAAACCGACCGGGCATCCTTTGGCACATCGTTGGGCACACAAAGGCGCCGTTCGGTCAGCGTGCCGGTCTTGTCAAAAACGACCATGTCCACTCCAGCCAGCCGTTCAAGCGCGGTGTCAGAAGTGAGCAAAAGTCCTCGACGATAAAGTTGCGATGTGGCCGCAACCGCGACCGCAGGCACCGCAAGCCCAAGCGCACAGGGGCACGTGATGATAAGGGTGGCGATCGCCACGTTGAGCGCCATACGCACATCGCCGGTCAGCCCCAGCCACCCCAGAAACGCGGCCGCCGAGATGATATGCACGGCGGGCGTGTAGATTGCGGCGGCACGATCCGCCAGCGATCTGAAATGCCCGCGCGAGGTCTCTGCTGTGGCCACAAGCTGAGCAATCCGGCGCAGGGTCGTGTCCTCGCCCACGGCTGTCGCGCGCAACGTTACAGGCCCGGCCAAAACGACCTCGCCTGCCAACAGCGCCTCACCCGCCTGCCGCGTAACAGGATCGCTTTCGCCGGTCAGAAAACTGCAATCGACTTCTGTGCCGCCATCGACCAGCTCCGCGTCCACCGGCACGCGCCCCCCCGCCGCGATCCAAAGGTGATCGCCCACTGCAATTTCGGCCACCGGGCGGCTGATCTTTTCCGCGCCCTCAAGGCGCATCGCTCGCGCCGGCTCCAACGCGGCCAGATCATCTGCGGCAGAGCGCGCGCGCCGGCGCAAGCGCTGATCCAGCACTCGACCGATCAGCAGAAAAAACGTGAGCGCGAGGGCTGCATCAAACCAGGCATGCGCGCCGCCATGCATCACCTCATAGACCGACATCCCACAGGCCAGAATGATCGCCAGCGAGATCGGCACATCCATATTGAGCCGCCCAACGCGCAGCGCGCTCCACGCGTGGCGGAAAAAGGGTTGCGCGGCATAGGCCGTGGCCGGCAGCGCGATGGCGGCCGCCACCCAGTGCAGAAAATCCCGTGTGCTGTCGACGGCGCCAGACCAAACAGCGACCGACAAAAGCATGACATTCATCATCGCGAAACCGGCCACACCCAAAGGCAGCAACAAATCGTCGCCCTGACGCTCCTCGGGGGCGCCC
>JBCBWJ010000402.1:0-2619 GCA_039817165.1 Pseudomonadota bacterium
TGATATTGAAGAAAAAAAAAGGTTGGCGAAGATCTTGGCGACTCGTCCACTTTGGCTTGCCGCGTCGACCCACCCGGGCGAGGATCAGATGATGCTGGCCGCACACCAGCATGTGCTGCACACCCATCCGAATGCGCTGCTTTTGCTCGTACCCCGACATCCGGACCGCGCAGGCGATATCATGGATTGCATTCAGGCGGCAGGTCTGACCGTCACACAACGCTCCGTCAGCGAAGATCCGACACCCAATACGCACGTGTACTTGGCAGACACTCTGGGCGAGACCGGGCTTTGGTATGCAACCTCGCCCATAACCTGTCTTTGCGGGTCCTTTACGCCTGTGGGCGGGCACAACCCATTTGAACCCGCCCAAGGCAGATCCGCGATTCTCCACGGGCCACTTCACGCAAATTTCGCGCAAGTCTACGCGGAATTCGATGCCCGTGGCGCAGCACTTGAAGTTCGCGATCCTGAAGCGCTCAGCAAAGCCCTGTTGGCCCTGATGGCGGACGCAAAGGAACGAGAGACGATGATAGAAAACGCCGCCAAGCTGCATTCTACGCAGAAAACGGGCCTTGACTTGATCGCCCGCGATCTTTCCAAGGCTTTGGAGCTGGGATAGGCAAAGCGTGTGCCAGACCTGATCGTCACCAATTTCAATCGCAATTTCACCGGCGTCTCGGCCACGGCGGCCGCGGTCCTGCGCCAGCAGGTGGATCAGTTTGATCTGCGGCTTGTCGGTCATCCCTTGCCAGGAGGACCAGACCCGATTTCCTATCGTGAGGCCGTACGACTGTCGCGCACACCGCCGCCCGGCAAGCCTTTCACCCTCTGGCATGTACGCCGCAACCCGGAAATGCGCGTTGCGATCTGGGTCCGTGATGTCCTCCGTTTGCCGATCCGCATCGTTTTTACGTCCGCGGCTATCCGACACCATTCGGCTTATCCACGCTGGCTCATTTCTCGCATGGATGCGGTCATTGCGACCACGGATCAGGCCGCGACTTTTGTTCCAAACGTGCGCGCTGTGGTGCCTCACGGCATCGAGACAGATCGTTTTACCCCGGCAGAAGACCGTGCCGTCGCGTGGGCCCAAACAGGCTACCCTGGCGCGCGTGGCGTCGCAACGATCGGGCGCATACGACCGGAAAAAGGCACGGACCGGTTTGTTGACGCAATGCTGGATGTTCTTCCAAACCACCCCCAAACAACCGCGCTGGTGATCGGTCGCGCGACCAAAGAACACCAAGAATTCCTGAATGATCTCAAAAGAAAAACCGCCAAAGCTCATCTGAATGACCGCATTCTGTTTCCCGGGGAGATCCCATCACATGTGCTGCCGGATTTGATGCGCGCTCTGTCACTCGTGGTACAACTGCCGCGCTACGAAGGCTACGGCATGACCCCGCTTGAAGGCATGGCCTCAGGCGTGCCATTCGTCGCGACAGACCAAGGCTACTACCGCCAGTTTTCCGCACAAGGGACCTCAGGTGTGATCACAAACACCGCGGCATCCGAAATCGACACACTTCTCTCAACGCCCGACCGCCTTAGCATCATGTCCAAATCAGCCCGCAACAGCGCCCAGATGCACTTCAGCATCGACCGAGAAGCTTCTGGAATCGCGTCTGTTTATGAAGACCTCTGGGCCAGCGTTTAGGTTTCATCTTGCCAGAAATACTCCGGGTGTCTGAGGGCTGGCCCCCAGCTTGTTCCTCAGTCTGGTGGCTTGTCTTCTGCCAGCAAGAACCACAATAACCTCACAAGGGCATGCGCTGCTCTGCGATCTCCGCCCACCAGCTGCATCCAACCGGGATTGCCTCGTCATTAAAGTTGTATTCCGGATGATGTACCGGCGCGCTGTCTCCATTGCCCATCAGGATATAGGCTCCAGGTCGTTCTTCGAGCATGAAGGCAAAATCCTCGCCTCCCATCACCAGGGGCGCATCGGCGCAATGGCCGCTCACCCGACGGGCTACATCGGCGGCAAATGCAGTTTGCTCGACATGGTTCGCCATCACAGGGTAATTGCGTTCATAGTCCAGCGTCACCGTCGCGCCAAACGCCTCTCCGATGTGGTTGCAAAGCGCGCCCATACGAGCCTCGGCCATATCGCGCATTTCATTGGACAGGGTCCGCACGGTGCCCGCCAGTCGCACGGACGATGGTATCACGTTGAAAGCATGCGATGAGGTTTCCATCGACGTGACAGAAACCACGATCTGCTCAACAGGGTCCGCATTGCGACTGACGATGGTCTGGAATGCCGTGACGAGATGCGCACATACTATTGATGGATCGACGGTTTGCTGCGGCTTGGCGGCGTGACCGCCCTTTCCTTCAACCACAATCTCAATTTTGTCTGTCGCCGCGAAAAACGGCCCCGAGCGGATCGAGAACTCCCCTACCGGAACACCCGGCCAGTTGTGCATGCCATAGACCTCCTGCACCGAAAATCGTTCCATCAATCCGTCATCACACATCTCTTTTCCGCCGCCACCGCCCTCTTCGGCAGGCTGAAAAATCACCACGACCGTGCCGTCGAAATTGCGCGTCTCGGCCAAATACTGCGCAGCTCCGAGCAACATAGCCGTGTGACCATCATGACCGCAGGCGTGC
>JBCBWJ010000403.1:0-2580 GCA_039817165.1 Pseudomonadota bacterium
CCCATGCTGGCGGCCTGCCCCACCACGAGAGTGGACACTTTGGGTTTGATGTACTGCATCGTGTCATAGATCGACAAACCGCTGGTGACGACGCCACCGGGGCTGTTGATGTACATCGAGATCTCTTTCGACGGGTTTTCCGCCTCAAGGTGCAGAAGCTGCGCCACGATCAGGCTCGACATGCCGTCATGGACCGGACCGCTGAGGAACACGATGCGCTCTTTCAGCAGTCGCGAGAAGATATCGTAGGCCCGTTCGCCGCGGCTGGTCTGTTCGACCACCATGGGAACGAGGGTGTTCATGTAAACGTCGTATGGGTCCTTCATGGGGCCTGCCTGTCTTTCGGTTGCCGATGCTTAGCGGTCAGTTGCTAAAATTCTATTAGTATCGCGCTCAAATTCCGGATGGGTGCGCGCGCGCTAAAATGCAACGTAAGTCGGTTGTCTGGGATTGACCAGATCACGGAAGGAAAATTTGCGCCCGGACGGGGGTGTTGATGAGCGCAGTTTGATCTAAGTGACCCCTGCATGCAAAAATGCAGGACGAGACTAGCATGACGGACCCGGTGATCAGGCCATCAATGGCAGCAGACATTTCCGCCATCGAGAGAATCGTGGATGCCACGGGACTTTTTCCGCCGGATATGGTCGGGACCCTGTTGGAGGTGTTCCTTGAAGGCGAGACGCAGGTGCTTTGGCACAGCGCGTGGATCGACGGCGCCGTTGCCGGGTTTTGCTACAGCGTGCCGGAGATGCTGACAGAGGGTGCGTGGAACGTCACGGCCATCGCCGTCGCACCCGCTCAACAAGGCCGAGGGGCGGGCGGCGCCTTGCTCAGCACGATCGAAGAGGAATTGCGGGCGCGCACCGCAAGAGTGATTTTCATCGACACTTCAAGCACTGAAAACTTTGCCGCGACGCGCGCGTTTTACATCCGTGCGGGCTATGAGGAAGAGGCCCGATTGCGCGATTTTTGGGGTGACGGCGCGGACAAGGTGACATTTAGAAAAGCGCTTTGAAACATAGGGTTACGCTTGAACGGTGGCGCGGCAGATTAGGCACGCCGCGCCACCATTTATTCAATGTGCCGCAGCGACGGCGCGTTTGGCCATGACCTTTACCAGATGTGCGCGGTAGACGTCGCTGGCGTGAATGTCGCTCAGCATGCCGTCGTTGGACACGCTCACGCCGTCGACGGCGGCCTCGGAGAAGTTCGCGCCAAGAGCGGCCTCGAGACCGTCATGGCGGAACACGCCATCGGCCCCGGCACCGGTTACGGCAACGCGCACCGACCCGCCGGTTTCGGCCACCATCACACCGACCATCGCATAACGCGAGGCCGGGTTGGGGAACTTCGCATAGGCAGAGCGCGCGGGCTTGGGAAAGCGGAGTGCGGTGATGATCTCACCCTCTTCGAGCACCGTGGCGAACATGCCATCGAAAAACGCGTCAGCGGCAATCTCGCGGGTGTTGGTGACCACGGTCGCGCCCAGGGCCAATACGGCAGAGGGGTAATCCGCCGCGGGGTCATTGTTGGCCACTGACCCGCCGATGGTGCCCATGGCGCGCACAGCCGGGTCACCGATGCCACCTGCAAGGGCGGCGAGCCCCGGGATATGCGCCTGCACGTTCGCATTGCTTGCCACATCGGCATGACAGGTGGCCGCCCCGATCACGACCGTGTCGCCATCCATGCACACACCTTGCATCGCCTCGATCCCACGCACGTCCACCAGATCGGTGGGCGCCGCAAGATGCTGTTTCATGGTGGGCAAAAGCGTCTGCCCACCGGAGAGGATCTTGCCTTCGTCCGCGGCGGCAAGCGCGGCCACGGCATCATCGACAGAGCTCGATTTGTTATACTTGGTCTCATACATCGTTGCTCTCCTTATTCTGCCGCCATGGGCGTTTGCACGCTTTGCAGCGCGGTCCAGACGGCCTGCGGCGTGGCTGGCATTTGCAGATCGTTGGTGCCGATCGCATCGGTGATCGCGTTGATCACGGCAGGAGGTGCGCCAATCGCACCGGCCTCACCACAGCCTTTGATCCCCAGCGGATTGTTGGGGCACACGGTGGTATTGTGCTCAATGGTGTAGAACGGCACGTCATCGGCCCGCGGCATGGTGTAATCCATGTAGGATCCGGTGATCAGCTGACCGTCATCATCGTAGACCACCTGTTCGAGCATCGCCTGACCGATGCCCTGCGCCACGCCGCCATGGACCTGACCTTCGACGATCATCGGGTTGATGATGGTGCCGAAATCATCTGCGGCGGTGAACTGCACGATCTCGGTGACGCCTGTGTCGGGGTCCACCTCGACCTCGCAAATGTAGGCGCCGGAGGGGAAGGTGAAGTTGACGGGATCATAGAACGCGCCTTCCTTGAGGCCCGGTTCCATCCCATCGGGCAGGTTGTGGCCGGTGTAGGCGGCAAGGCCGACCTCGTGCCAGCCCATGGCCTTGTCGGTGCCCGCCACTTTCACTTCGCCGCCTTCGATGACGATGTCATCCTCGGAGGCTTCAAGCGTATGGGCCGCGATCTTTTTGACCTTGGCTTCGACCTTGTCCATCGCCTTGAC
>JBCBWJ010000404.1:0-2577 GCA_039817165.1 Pseudomonadota bacterium
CCCGCGCTGGCGCAGCTGGGTGTTCCGCCCATCGCGAGCCATATGTTCGTGCTCTATTATGGCGTGGTCGCAGAGATCACGCCGCCGGTTTGTACCTCGGCTTATGCTGCCGCCGCGATCGCAAACTCCAACCCGTTCCGAACAGGAATTTCAGCCTTTTCGTTGGGCTTGGGAAAGGTGGTGGCGCCGATGGCATTCGTCTACGCGCCGGTCCTGTTGTTCGTATCTTCGACCGGCTTTGACCTGTGGGAGTTCACCTATACGGCGTCGAGTTGCATTGCGGGCGTGATCGCCCTCTCGGCGGCGGTTGTCGGCTATTGGCTCGCGCCGATGGGGGCTTTTTACCGCTGCCTGATGGCGATGGCCGGACTTATCTTCATTGCGCCGTCGCTGTCGGCGGATCTGGCAGCTTTGATCATTGCGAGCCCGGCGATCATTTCGCAGCTCATTGCGCGGCGGCGCGCGCCTTTGGCGGTATAGGCACATGACGGGCGGGGTCACGATCCTCGGGGCCGGAATTGTCGGCATTTGCACGGCTCTGTCGCTGGCGGAGCGGGGTGTGCAGGTCCGCCTTATTGACCGAGGCGCGCCGGGGCAGGAGACGAGCTTTGGCAATGCGGGCGTGATCTCGCCCTGGTCGATCGTGCCGCAATCGCAACCGGGCCTTTGGCGACAGATCCCGCGCCTGATGCTGGGTCGCTACAGGCCGTTGGCGGTGCGCGCGGCCAGTTGGCCCGCAATGATGCGCTGGGGCGCGCGGTTCTTGCGCAACGGCACCGAGGCGAAGGTGCGCCAGACATCCGCCGCGATGGAAATCCTGTGCGGGCCGTCGGTGGATCTCTACCGCAAGCATTTGCGCGGCACCGGGGCCGAGGGTCTCGTGGTGGATGCGATGTATATCCACGCGTTTCGCAACGTGGCGGGGGCCTCCTTGTCGTCTTTGGGCTACGCGATCCGCAAGGAGAGGGGCGCGGATATTGAGGTGATCGATCAGGCTGCGTTGCGCCGGCTGGAACCGGCGTTGAGCGCTGACTTCCAAGCCGGGGTGGTGATCAAAGGGCAGGCCCGTGCGCGCAACCCCGGACGGATCGCAGAGGTTCTGAGCCACAAGGCACAAGGTCTGGGCGTGGAGGTTTTGCGCCGCGAGGTGCAGGCGCTCACACGTTCAGAGACAGGGTGGCAGGTGATCTGTGCGGGCGAGGTGTTCGATGCGGATCGTGTGATTGTGTCAATGGGCGCGTGGTCTGCGCGTCTGTTGAAACCCTTGGGCTACGCCATGCCGTTGATGGCCGAACGGGGCTATCACGTAGAGTTTCCCGACCCCGGTCTGGACATGGCGCACTCTGTCATGGATGTGGATGCGGCCTGTATTGCCAGCAGTATGGAGGGGGGATTGCGCTTTGCCGGACAGGCAGAGTTCGGCCCTCTTGATGCGCCTGAGGATCCAAGGCGCAAGGCGCATTTGACAGCTCTTGCCAAAGCCGCCTTTCCCGGCTTGAACACCGACGCGCCGCGGCTTTGGATGGGGCGGCGACCATCATTGCCCGATGGGTTGCCCGCGCTAGGCCCGCTGGACGCAGAGCGCGGGCTTTACGTCAATTTCGGGCATTGCCATTACGGGCTGATGATGGCGCCGAAATCCGGCGAGGTGTTGGCCGATATCGTGACCCGGACCCCGCCCAATCAGGACCTGAGCGCGTTTTCACCGGGGCGGTTTCAACCTTAGACCGGGGGGAACCATGTGAGCGAGGAATGGTGCAGAGAGATCAGCACCCGGCCCGCCAGCTTGTGATAGGCGAAGGTGTAATCGGCGCGGGTTGCGTCGCCCTCGGCGTTGACGAACGTGTAGTGGCCCATGTCCTTGTAGCCCAGCCCGCCTGCCTTGATGATCGGTCCGACGGCACTTTGGAAATCCACTTGTTTCCAGTTGTTGTTCAGAAAGCCATGGTCGTTGGGATAGTCAGGATCGCCGCCCACGAAGTAGGACCGCGCGCCTTGGCGGTCGAGACGGATCACATCGGCCAGTGTGGGCTTGAAGAGCAGCGGCTCATCGGGGCTTCCGAAATCATAGAGCGCGAGCAGCTCGTCGACATTTTGGTCTGTGACATGTTTGGCCCAAGCGCGTTGGGCGGCAATCACCTCGGCCTTGGTCATGGGTTCGTATTGGCGGTCTGACATCTTGGTGTGCTTTCTCAAAGTCTCGCATTGGACACCGGGTGTATCCCAATCGAGCCCAAAAAGACAATTCGATCACGACAGCCGGGTGGTTGCCTTGGGCCAGGGATCGTCGAAGACGTGGCCCGATTGCCAAAGTGCCACCTCATCGTCGGTGCAAATGCACCCGCGCACGGCTTGGGCAAAATCGGCCAGCCCGTTGCGATCGCCGATGACGGTCAGGCGGCAGTGCCGGTCGCCAAAGACCGAAGAGTGGTGTGCGATGCGTCTTTGCATCTCCGCGCGTTCGTCTGGCATCAGGTTGAGGCTTTGATCCTCCAGAGCGGCGACCTACCAGAATTTGAGGATATCGAGGCCGTCGCTGACCGCGGATTGGTTCCACAACAGTTGAGACCGGTCTCG
>JBCBWJ010000405.1:0-2569 GCA_039817165.1 Pseudomonadota bacterium
GATTTGTGACGCAGCGGAAAAAGACGTTGAAATTGATGTCTAGCAAGCAGCCGCACCTTAGGCCCGAACTTTGCCTGCGTCACCGCTGCACTGCGGCCAGAAGTGACGGCACGTCATTTTCAAAAGATACCACTCAAACGGCGTTTATCAATTTTAAAACAGATATTTAAACAAAAATGCTGCAACGCAGCAAAAACCCCAGATAAATGTTGCACTGCAGCATGACGTGACCTAAGTGTACGTCAACCGAGAGGAAATTCTCTTGGATCACATGTAGCCAAGTAAGGAGAAACGATCATGGCAACTGCAAAAAAAGAGGCAACGAAAGCTGCCAACGAAGCAACCGAGGCCACAAAGTCGGCCCTGAATAGCATCCAGGAAAACGTGTCCGAGCGTGCGTCGGCCGCGCGTGAGCAGATTACAACTTCTGTTGAAACCGTGCGCGAGAACGGTTCCAAGGCCGCAGGCGCCGCCGTCGATTTCGGAAAAGCCTACTACTCCGGCGTGTCCGTTCTTGGCCAAACGCTCTGGGGCTTCACTCAGGAAGTGTACGGCGAGGTGACCAACCACGCTCAGAAGACCATGCAAGCCAAGTCGATCTCTGACGTGGCCTCTTTGCAAGCTGCCTTCGTGCAAACTCGCATCGAGACTTCTGCGGCTCATTCCAAAGAGTTCATCGATGTGGCCCGTGAACAAACTGAGCAGACCGTGAAGCCGATCATCGAGCTTCTCGACGGTAACCGCGCAGCCTAAACGCCCGCTGCCCAGAGACAGCCGCCGCGGCATTCCATGGCGCGGCGGCGAATGTACTATCCGAAAATCGAGATCAGGGAGGATCCGATGTCCAGACTATGGATTCGGAGCTACGACAAGGGTGTGCCTGCGAATATTGATGCAGACGCCTACCCCTCGGTCGTGGCGCTGTTGGAGGACGCCGCGCAGACATACGGCGATTTGCCCGCGTTTGAATGTTTTGGCGCGCAGATGACTTACGCGCAGCTTGAAGAGAAATCGCGCGCCGTGGCCGCATACCTACAGACCAAGATGGGTGTGAAACGCGGCGACCGTGTCGCACTTATGTGCCCCAATGTCTTTGCCTTTCCAGTGGCCATGATGGGTATTCTGCGCGCCGGCGCCACGCAGGTGAACGTGAACCCGCTCTACACACCTCGCGAGTTGCAGCATCAGTTGAACGATGCAGGCGCGGAAACGATTTTGCTCTTCACGGGCTCGACGCCGACACTGGCATCGGTCCTGCACGACACGCCGATCAAGACAGTGGTGACTATTGAACTTGGCGATGCCATTGGTCTGCCGATCCCCACGCCACCTTTAGATGCAGGTATCCCCAACCCGATCCCGTTTGCCAATGTGCTTTCTGAGGGTGAGACCATGGAGTTTACGCCGGTCGAGCTGGTTGGCGATGACACACTCTTTTTCCAATACACCGGTGGCACGACGGGCCTATCTAAGGGGGCCGTGCTCACGCATCGCAACCTCATTGCAAATTCCGAACAGTTCCGCGCCTACCTGCCAGAGGCCTCCGAGCCGGGCAAAGAGATCGTGGTCGGAGCGCTGCCACTTTACCACATTTTCGGGCTGACGCTGTCGCTGGTTTACCTGGCCATTGGAGCCAAAATTATCCTGATCCCGAACCCGCGTGACATGGATGCTTTTGTCGCTTCCATCAAAGACGCAAAGTTTTCTATCATGGCCGGGGTGAATACGCTCTTTGCTGGATTGTGCATGCATCCCGAGTTCAAAAAGGCGGACTTCAGCAATTACAAAGTCTCTATCGGGGGCGGTGCCGCGGTACTTGAGGCGACCTCCGAGGCATGGAAAGCCATCACTGGGCACCACATCAAAGAAGGCTACGGCCTGTCGGAAACCTCGCCCATCCTGTGCATCAACCCGATGTCAGTCTCCCACTTTACTGGCGCTTGCGGGCTGCCCGTGTCGTCAACCGATATCAAGCTGCTGGATGAAAATGACCAAGTGGTTGCGCAGGGCGAGCGCGGCGAAATCTGCGCCTCCGGTCCTCAAATCATGCGTGGCTACTGGAACCATGATGACGCCAATGATGAGGTCTTCACCGCGGATGGTTATTTTCGCACAGGCGACATTGGTGTCTTCGATAAGGCAGGTTACCTGCGCATTGTCGACCGCAAGAAGGACATGATCCTAGTCTCGGGGTTCAACGTCTACCCCAATGAGATCGAAGCCGTTGTACAAGCCTGCCCCGGGGTCGCAGAGAACGCGTGCATCGGCATGGAGCACCCAAAGACGGGCGAGGCCCCCCATGTTTTTGTCGTCAAATCGAACGGTGCGGACGTGAATGAAGAGGACATCCTATCCCACGCCAGGCAAGGGCTCGCGGCCTACAAGGTGCCGCAACGTATTACTTTCCTGGATGAGCTGCCGAAGTCTAATGTCGGAAAAATTCTAAGGCGCGAATTGCGTCAATCGTAATTGAAGGAACCATTAAATGTCTGCACCTGACGGCTACACCTGCGCCACAATGAAAGATTTTGTGGGCCACGAGTTCGGATCCTCCGAGCCTCAACAGGTC
>JBCBWJ010000406.1:0-2551 GCA_039817165.1 Pseudomonadota bacterium
CGCGCCCGTGGCCTCCAATGCAACGCCAGAGGGGCGCCGGGCCAACCGCCGTGTTGAGGCGGTGCTGCTGAACACCCAATGAGAGCCGTCGAACGGTCTGTGGCCACGCCTGTGGGCGATATTACGGTTGTGAGCCGGGCAGGGGCGATCACACGCGTGGAATGGCGGGCTGCGAAAGAGCAAAGTCAGGCCCCGGAGCTGATAGAGGCCTGCGCCCAGCTATCGGGCTATTTTGCAGGGACACTGACAGAGTTTGATGTGCCGCTCGACGTGCAAGGCTCAAAGGCTCAGCGGGAGGTCTGCGCCCAGATGGCAGCAATCCCGTTCGGACATACGCTGACCTATGGTGACATCGCCGGGCATGTGGGTCTGCCGGCGCAAGCGGTCGGGGCGGCTTGTGGCGGCAACCCGATCCCGGTGATTATACCGTGCCACCGCGTTCTGGGTGCGCGCTCTTTGGGCGGGTTTTCCGGGGGCGTGGGCATCGACACGAAAGTATGGCTTTTGCGTCATGAAGGGGCGGCAGGTTTGCTGATCTGAGGGGCGCGCTCGCCGCTCCCTTACGGGCGCGTCTTGCTACTTGCGCGCGGGAATGATCTGTTGCGCGACCCCGGCGGTCATCAGATAGACCGTGGTCGCAATCAACCCCCAATGGGCCCAGCTTTCGGGATGAAAATCGACCCAAGCGGCCCACCCGGCAAAAAAGGTCCAGGCCAGTGCCATGGGCAGCGTGATCACCCGCCAGCGTTCCGTCCGCACCGGGTGGACAAATTTAAACGGCACGAACATCGTGATCGCCAACCCTGTCACCCAAGCCAGTGTGATCCAGAAGTTGGGCTCAATGGCAAAGGCCACGAGCACCACCATGTTCCAGCAGGCCGGAAAGCCCGAAAACGAGTTGTCTTTCGTCTTCATCCGCGTGTCGGCCAGATACATCACGGAGGTGAATGTGATGATGATGATCGCCACCCAACCTGTCCAGCCTGGCAATAGCCCTGATTTGAACAGCGCGAAGGCGGGGATGAAAATATAGGTGAGGTAATCGATGATCATATCCAGAAGATTGCCATCAAATTGCGGCGCATAGGTTTTCACCTCGTAGTGTCGCGCCAGCGGTCCATCTATGCCGTCCACAAAGAACGCCACGACCAGCCACAGAAACATCAGGCTCCACTTTTCATCGACCGCGGCCAGCATCGCCAGCATGGCAAAGACCGCGCCCGAGGCGGTGAACAGGTGAACGGCCAAGGCCTTGAGGTTGCGCGTCATGACGGTTTCATGACGGAAAACGAGAGGGTGCGCAATCAGCCTTTGGGGTGGGCTTTTCGGTAGACCTCCATCAGGCGCGCGGCATCGACGGCGGTATAAGCCTGGGTCGTGGACAAAGACGCATGTCCCAGCAATTCCTGGATGGCACGCAGGTCGCCCCCGGCGTTCAGCAGATGGGTGGCAAAGCTGTGGCGCATGGCGTGGGGTGTAACGGACGCAGGCAGGCCGAGCTGCAGGCGCACGGCGGCCACAACCTTTTGCACTTGGCGCGGGTTCAGGGCCCCGCCCCGCACCCCGCGAAACAGCGGCGCGTCAGGCTGAAAATCAAAAGGGGCCGCGCGCATGTACTGTGCCACCGCCTCGCGCGCGGGCGTGATCACCGGAACGATGCGCTCTTTGCCCCCTTTGCCCGTGATGCGCAGACTGTCGCCCATGGGCGCATCGCGGCCCTTCAGTGACAGCGCCTCAGAAATCCGCAAGCCGCAGCCGTAGAGCAAGGTCACCACGGCCTGATCGCGCGCATTGATCCAAGGTGTGGCCGATTGGACATCCATCAGATCAATCACATCCTTGGCGGCATCCACCGTCAGGGGCCGGGGCAGTTTGGCCTGAAACTTCGGCGCGCGGGTGGACAGAACAGGGGTGGCGTCAAACCCTTGCCGCTCGGACAGCCAGCGATAAAAGCTTTTCACCGCCGATAGTTTGCGGGCCAAGGATCGCGCGCTCGTGCCGCCGCCGCGTTCAGAGGCCATCCAACTGCGCATGTCCCGAACGCCAACACGGGCCAAACCTGCCGTGCCTTGGGTCTCGCCCATATGCACTGTCATGAACCTCAAGAAACCGATCAGGTCGCGGTTATACGCTGTTATGGTATTGTCAGAGGCCCCGCGCAGCGCGCGCGCATGATCCAGAAACCCTTGCAGAGCGTCCTGCGCACCGCCTGAAATCATCGCGAAATCACGACAACCAGCGCCGCATCGCGCGCTCAAACACACCGCCAAAGAACCCGAGCAAATCCGTGCCCTGTTGCGGGCTGAACCGATGTGGATCCTCGGATCCCATGGCCAGCATCCCCGGCAAACGCCCTGGTCCGAAATCCAGCAGAATACACGCCTCAGACCGGGTGAATTCCGCCTCCCGGCCATAGATACCCGCGTCGCCTTCATGCACCTGGCGCAAAGTCACCTGACGCGGCGGCGTGGGGCCGTGGCCTGCGGTCAGATAATGCTCAATGAACCCAGGTTCGGCCACGGACAGGACATCGCCCAGCTTGCGCACCGCC
>JBCBWJ010000407.1:0-2538 GCA_039817165.1 Pseudomonadota bacterium
GACCTTGCGACAAGATTGATCGCCGGATTCCACTTTTTTAGAAGCGCTTCATAGGTCCGTAGCCGCTCCAATGTTTCACGTGAAACATCCAAGCCGCCCAGGTTCACGCCCGCCTCTCCCGTTTCAAGCTCCGAAGCCGGGCAAGAATGATTGTCAAAGCAGCAGGCGTCATGCCATCAATGCGGCCAGCTTGAGCAAGGTTTGCCGGACGGACTGTGGTCAGTTTGCTCTTCAACTCGTTGGACAGCCCGTCAATCTCGTTAAAATCAAAATCGGCATTTATCACATGCGCTTCATCCCGTTTCAGCATGTCGACATCACGCTTTTGGCGCTCAATGTAATTGGCATAGAGCGCGTCTCTTTCAACCTGCAAACGTGTTTCGCGATCAACATTTCCAAGCCCCGCATCAAGCACCAAAAGATCATCGAACCCGACGTCCGGAAACGACAAAAGTTGAAATCCTGTGCGACGAGAGCCGTCCTGATTCACTTTCATCCCGATGTCTGTCAGCTGGCGCGGGGTAAAACTAACCGCCTCAAGACGGTTGCGCGCCATAGAGAGTCGCTCTGCCTTGTCAAAAAACGCTTCTTTACGTTGATTTGCCACGCAACCAATCTCTAAACCGAGCGGGGTCAGGCGTTGATCGGCATTGTCCGCGCGCAAGGACAGACGAAACTCTGCTCTGGACGTGAACATGCGATACGGCTCCGTAACGCCGCGTGTCGTCAGATCGTCAACCATAACGCCAATGTAGCTGTTGGATCGGCTAAAAAGGATGGGTTCTTTGCCCTGCACACGCGCGGCCGCGTTAAGTCCGGCAACCAGGCCTTGAGCTGCGGCCTCTTCATACCCGGTCGTGCCATTAATCTGACCGGCAAGGTACAAGCCGGGGACAGTACGCACCGCAAGAGTGAGGTCAAGCGCACGCGGATCAACGTAGTCGTATTCAATGGCGTAGCCAGGTTGCAGGATTTCTACCGCCTCCAAGCCCTTGATCGAGCGGACATAAGCCTCCTGCACAGCCTCTGGCAGGGACGTCGAAATACCGTTGGGGTAAACCACGTTGTCCGACAAGCTTTCCGGCTCGAGAAAAATCTGGTGAGACGTTTTTTCAGCGAAACGCACGATCTTATCTTCGATAGAGGGGCAATACCGGGGGCCAATGCCGTCAATATGGCCGCCATACATCGCAGACCGCTCTAGGTTTTCGCGGATCACTTCGTGCGTTTTTTCATTGGTGTGTGTGATTCCACAGCTGACCTGTCGCGCAAGAACACCCTTTGACATGAAGGAAAAGAGTGTCGGATCATCATCGCCCGGCTGCTCCTCGAGCTCATCCCAATTGATCGTTGATCCATTGAGGCGAGGTGGCGTGCCAGTTTTAAGACGACCGAGCTTCAAATCGAAACTGTCGATCCGCTGCGCCAGTTTTACAGAGGGGGCATCTCCCATCCTGCCACCGGGGCGAGAGACGTCGCCAATGTGGATGACACCACGCAGGAACGTCCCAGTAGTCAAAATAACGGTTTTCGATGGAATCTGTGATCCATCCGCGAGAACCACACCCGCGACGTGGTGACCGTCCATAACGAAGTCGGCTGCTTCGCCCTCGATCACCTCCAGATTCTCCTGCGAAAAAATTTCTGCCTGCATCGTTTCGCGGTAGATCTTGCGATCCGCTTGCGCCCTCGGACCTTGAACTGCCGGCCCTTTTCGACGGTTAAGAAGGCGAAACTGGATACCGGCCGCATCAGCGACGCGGCCCATTACACCATCAAGCGCATCAATCTCTCTGACGAGATGACCTTTCCCAAGGCCCCCAATTGCCGGGTTGCACGACATTACACCGATGGATGCCTGAGTGAGTGTGATCAGACCTGTGCGCGCACCCATTCTAGCGGCTGCGTGAGCCGCATCCGCGCCAGCATGACCGCCACCAATCACGAGGACATCAAATTGTTTCACGTGAAACATCCTTCATTTCCCGAGGCAGAAACTCGAAAATATTTCGTCCAGAACATTCTCGATATCTATGCGGCCTACCAAAGAATCAAGCGCCCGCACAGCCCCACGAAGTTCTTCTGCGGCAAGTTCTGAAAAATCCCCATCCGTTTCAAGCGCGGCTTTTGCTTGTTCTATCCGACCCAGACCTCGCTCCATCGCGTCCTGATGGCGCAACCGAGTGGCAACACCACTGAAAGCGGCCCGTTCAGAAATCACAGAGGACAGGCGACTGACGAGTTCAGACACGCCCTCTCCGGTCATTCCGGAAACGCCCAGACCTGCACCAGGCCGTTGATCGATTTTACTGATTAGAACAACGTCGTCGGGACGCACTTCCAGATCCAGCACTTCTTCTGGTTCAATGAGAAACACGCGCACGTCAGCCGTGTCTGCACGAGCACGAGCGCGCTCCACACCCATCGCCTCAACCACATCATCCGTGTCGCGCAAACCTGCCGTGTCAAGAAACGTCACAGGCACACCGCCGAGATCCATACGAACCTCTATTACATCCCGCGTGGTCCCGGCATGTT
>JBCBWJ010000408.1:0-2505 GCA_039817165.1 Pseudomonadota bacterium
GAAAAAGACGGATCAACGGCGCCAAGATCATCTCTGGTCCAGGTGGCATCGACCTCTGCTGCGGCGTCGGTCAGTGCGGCCCCCACAAACGGGTTGGCGCGCTGTTCCTCGGGCGTGCTGGCCGCATTGTGACCGGGGGACCAGCCGACATCAGACAGGTTCGCCATGGCCCAATCCACGGTTTCTTGGTCCGTCACAATGGGCAGCACTGCATCATGGGTGGCTGAGGCGTTGTTGATCGCGGCCAGTTGCATCAATTCGGCGATTTGCCGGTCGGTGTAGTGGCGGCGCAGAACCGCGTGAAGATCTGCTGATGCCGTGATGGGATAGCTGCCCGCGACATCAATGTAGGTCATCGCGGCTTTCAGGCGCGGATCATCGACCTGATCGACGTAGTCCGGCGCAAAGGCGGCCTGAATTTCGGGCACAGGCACGCCCATCTGCGACAGCTGATACGCGCTGCGCGCGGTGTGATGCCCGCTGCCGGCTTTGATCATTTGGCGCAATGTCAGGCGCCATTTCGTTTCTGCGTCAAACATGGCATCCGCGTGGATCATGACATCCGCCATCAACAGCGCATTGTAGAAATCGCGCAGGTTGCTGATGTCGATCTTGTGGCGGTCGTAAAACGCCATCTCCTGATCTGCGGCAGGCACGGGTGGTGCTTCGGCCAAGGCCGGTGTGTGGGCAAGGCATGAAGCGATCAGCGTTGTACTGGTGAGCAGTGTCTTGAGGCGCATCTTTCAGTTCCCTTCAAACAGTCTGACGAACATGCCGTTCGGATTAGGTGCGTGGCTCGGAACGGTCTGCAAAACGTCCCAATGCTCAACAATTTTTCCCTCACTATCAAAGAGGTAGATATCGACCGCGGCCATCCCCATGTCGCTGGGATCGTCATTGTCCAGATTGCGGAAATTCACATGCGCCATGGCGGAATTGCCAACCACAATCACCCGGTGCACATCGATGGCCACAGGGTATTGGTCGGTCGAGCCTTTGAACAGCATTGCCAGGGGTTGGCGCCCGTTGGGCAATTGGGTGCTGTGTTGGATGTACTGGTCCGAGACGTATTCCCCGACGCTTTCAATCGTCGGGCGCGTGGCCAGCAGTTCATAAAATTCGATGATGCGCTCGGCCCGGGCGCGATCAACATCATTGTTGACCAGGATATGCGTGTCAAAGCCCTGAGGAATGGAGTTGCGATAGATGAAGCCCTGATCCTGAGAGCGTGTCGGCGGGGCGAATGGATCGGCCTCCTGCGCTGTGGCTTCATTCGCAAGCGTAAAGCTCAGGATCAAAGCCGCAGATAAAGCGGTGATTTTAGGGGTCATGGTGTCCTCGTTTTGAGATCAAAGGTGAACGGTTTCGCGCAGTTCTTGGCGGGCAGCTTGGACCACGCCTCAGTCGAACAGATCGCGGGCGGCGTCGGCGACAAGCCCGGGTTTTTCAGCCTGTATGAAGTGGTTGGCATCCACGATCAGAACCTCACCATCGGGCACCATATCGGCGGTCCGCCAGTATTCTTCGGGTCGCTGTCCGGGGTCATCGGCGCCTTGCATAAACACAACCGGCATCGTCATGCGCGGGAACACTTCGGCCAGCCTGAATTCCAGTTCCTCGTCGAACCCGGCCCCGGAGAACAGGACGGCGGCGGCCTCTGCGGTACCTTCAAAGCCGTATTCCCACGTGGCCCTCGCCAAATGCTCTTCGCTCATCTCAACGGAAAAATAGTCGCTCGCAAAAAGGGCGCTCATGAAGGTGGGGGAGGTATGGAATTCAACCTCTTTCATGGCGTCATGGTCAGGACGCGGAAATCCATGAGGTTGATCGGCTGACTGTTGCATCCGCAGATACGCCAGGATGCGGGGCGTCACGTCATCCTGCGCCACCATATGGTCGCCGACCACAGAGCCCCGATCATGCCCAACCAAGTTAAAGGTCTTTACGCCAATCTCTGACATGAGCGCGGCAACCCCACGCGCCACACCGCTATACGTGAGGTCCAGATCAAGGCGTTTGTCGGATTGGCCATAGCCCAGCGTATCGACCGCGATCACATAGAAATCATCCGCCAGAAGCGCCATCACGGCATGCCAGGACCACCATGTGTCAGGATGCCCGTGGACAAACAGGATCACCTCATCGTCGGGATCGCCCGCCGTCACAAAATGCCAGACGGCCTCGTCCGCCTCCACGTACCAGTGCAGACCAAATACGTTGTGCCCAAGATATTCCACCTCGCCGTGGCGATTGACCGTGCCGGGCGGCTGAGCCGCTGCTGGATAGCGGATCTCATCGGTGATCTTGGCCAAAGAGTATGGTTCGTAATCGGACGGCACGCGCACCGTCTCAGCCAGTGCAAGGCTTGACGTAACGAACAAGATGAAGACGGCGCAGAGTTTTTTCATTCCAAGACCTCGTTTCTAGAGCAGCACAGCCAAATTTTGGGGCACGAGACTAGATGTGCAAAAATTGTACATCTAATGCGCAAAAATGATCATTTTC
>JBCBWJ010000409.1:0-2479 GCA_039817165.1 Pseudomonadota bacterium
TGTCTTTCGCACCGATCTGCGTCTGCGCCCGGACCCGGCCGTCACGCCTGTTTGCCTCGCCATGGCGCGGGCAGAGGCCTATTACGAAAGCCTTGGTCGCACATGGGAGCGTGCGGCCTATATCAAGGCCCGGGCGGCGGCAGGGGATGTGGCGGCTGGTGAGAGGTTTCTGGAAACGCTCACGCCCTTTGTCTGGCGCAGGCATCTGGATTTTGCCGCCATAGAAGACGCCCATACGATGCGGCTGCGCATCCGAGAGCACAAGCGCCTGCCGCAGCAGATCACCTTGCCGGGCCATGACATGAAACTGGGCCGGGGCGGCATCCGCGAGATTGAATTTTTCACCCAGACGCAGCAGTTGATTTCAGGTGGTCGTGATCCTGATTTGCGGGTGCGCGGGACGATAGAAGGCATGGCGCGGCTGGCGGAGAAGGGCTGGATCCCCGGGGAAGTCGCTACGGATTTGAGCGATCACTACGGCTTTCACCGCATGGTCGAGCATCGGCTGCAGATGATTCATGATGCCCAGACCCATGACTTGCCCGGCAATGCGGAGGGGTTTGAGCGGTTGGCGGCGCTTATGGATCGTGACACCGCCGGTTTGGAGGACGAACTGCGCGATCGGTTGAGCACCGTACATCAGCGTATTGAAGGTTTCTTCAGCCATGATGGTCCGTTGCCCGCGACCGATGCGGCGGAGGAGACCAGCGAAGAGACGATTGACCCGGCCGTATTGGCCCGCTGGGAAAGCTATCCCGCGCTGCGGTCGGACCGTGCCCGGCAGATTTTTCACAGGTTGCAGCCAGAGATCGTTGCCCGCCTCACAGCATCGGTCGACACAAAAGCCGCGCTGTTGGCGTTTGACGGGTTTCTGTCTGGTCTGCCCGCGGGTGTGCAGCTGTTGTCGATGTTCGAGGCGCGACCGCAGCTTTTGGATCTTCTGGTCGATATTGCCGGTACAGCGCCGGGGCTCGCGGCTTACCTGTCGCGGAATGCTCGAGTGTTCGAGGCGGTGATCGCGGGCGATTTCTTTTCCGATTGGCCGGGAGCCGTTGCGCTGCGCGCCGATCTCGCCGGGCAACTGGACGCGCAGGGCGATTACGAGGCGGAGCTTGATACCGCGCGGGCGTGGGCCAAAGAGTGGCATTTTCGCGTGGGGGTACACCATTTGCGCGCGCTCATCGATGCAGAAGAGGCAGGGCGCCAGTATGCCGATCTGGCGGAGGCCGTCGTGGGCGCATTGTGGCCGCGTGTTCAAGCGCAGTTTGCGGTCAAGCATGGCGCAACCCCGGGGCGAGGGGCTGTGGTCGTGGCCATGGGGTCGCTCGGGGCGGGCAAACTCAATGCCGGTTCTGATCTGGACCTCATTGTGATTTACGATGCGCCCGGCGATGGCACCTCTGATGGGCCTCGCCCCTTGCCCACGCGGACCTATTTTGCGCGTCTGACCCAGGCTTTGATCACCGCGTTGACCGTTCCGATGGCGCAAGGGCGTCTCTATGAAGTTGATATGCGGTTGCGTCCGTC
This sequence comes from Pseudomonadota bacterium, assembly GCA_039817165.1. Lineage (GTDB taxonomy): Bacteria > Pseudomonadota > Alphaproteobacteria > Rhodobacterales > Rhodobacteraceae > Roseovarius. Next base: position 1,528 of record JBCBWJ010000409.1, read on the forward strand.
GGGCAATCAGGGGCCTGTCGCCACCAGTTGGGCCGCTTTTCAGGCCTATCAGCAAGAGGAGGCTTGGGTGTGGGAGCATCTGGCGTTGACCCGCGCGCGCGTGGTCGCGGGGCCGCATCCGCTGGCGCGGGACGTCGAGGCGTTTCGGTGTGCGCTTTTGAAGGCCAAGGGGCAGTCTGAGCGTGTTCTGGCCGGTGTCGCCGACATGCGCGCGCGCCTTGCGGAGGCCAAGGCACCGAGGGGTGGGTGGGACACAAAGCTGGGCGCGGGTCGAATGCAGGACATCGAATTGTTGGCACAAGCAGGCGCGTTGAGTGCCGCTGACATCCATCGCGATGTGGCGTCAGGGCTGAGTGCGGGGCGCGCGTTGGGGTGGTTCGACGAGGCCCGCGACACAGCGCTTCGTGAAGCTTATGGGCTGTGCTGGACCATCACTCAGATTGCGCGGCTTTTGGGCGACAACGCGCTTGAACCTGAAAAACTTGGGCAAGGCGGGTGCAGCATGCTTTTGCGTGACACGGGCTTTGCCACGTTAGAGGCACTGCAAACAGGGCTTGACGACAAGGTCTCGGCGGCGGCACAGATCATACGTAAGGTGTTGCGCGAGCGAGGAGAGCCACAAGATGGAACGTGATCTGCTGGATCCCAAAGGGCTGATCCGTGAGGCCTATCGCATCGAAGGGATCACCTGGGGCGAATGCCGGTCGATCTTTCTGGATTGGGCGTTGTCGCTGCCTGATGGAGCAGACGCCCGCCCTGCGATTGAAGCGCTTTTTGAGCGCTACGCGCCCGACGCGGAAGAGCACCCCATGACTCAGGTTTTGCGCGAAGGGCAACAGGCGGCGGTGCGGCCCAAACGGCGCGGCGGCTGGCGGTCTCGGGATCGGTCCGAGCAGATCTGAGCAGCTTATCGAGGTCATTTTAACCTTATTCGTTGTTTTTGCGCCTTTGC
>JBCBWJ010000040.1:0-11906 GCA_039817165.1 Pseudomonadota bacterium
CGCCACGTCGAGGTGATGATTGCGCTGATGAGCGAGGCAGATATCTTGCGGGCGGCCCGCATCTAGGGGGCGCACTCGTCGCTCCCTTACGGGCGCGCCTCGTCTCAGCTGAACGCGTCCTTCATGGACGCTTTCTTTTGATCGACGTAAGCCGTGAGCGTTTCAAGGATTGCGGGGTCCATGGCTGGCTGCTGATAGTTGGCCAGCATCTGCTTCATTTTCTCATTGGCCAGCGCCATGGTGTCGCGCGCGCCCTCTTCCGCCCAAGTTTCGAAGGGTTTGTAATCCAGCACATTGGTTCGCCAGAACGCCTCCTTGAAGTTGGCCTGGGTGTGCGCGCAGCCAAGATAGTGCCCGCCCGGCCCCACTTCACGTATCGCATCCATCGCCTGGCCGTTCTCATCCATTTCAATGCCGCGCGCGAGGTGGTGCAGCACGCCCAGCTGATCGGCATCGAGCACGAACTTTTCAAACGAGGACACGAGCCCCCCTTCCAACCAGCCGCAGGAATGCAACATGAAGTTCACCCCGGACAAAAGCCCCATATTGAGCGAGTTGGACGTCTCATAGGCCGCTTGCGCATCGGGCAGTTTGGAGCCTGTGAACGATCCCGCAGAGCGGTAGGGCAGCCCCAGACGCCGCGCGATCTGCCCTGCCCCATAGGTGATGTGTGCGGCCTCCGGCGTGCCAAATGTCGGCGCGCCGGAATTCATATCGATCGACGTCACGAACGCGCCCATGATCACCGGCGCCCCCGCCCGGCAGAGCTGCGAATAGGCGATGCCGGCCAGCACCTCTGCCATCACTTGTGTCAACGTGCCCGCAACAGAGACCGGCGCCATAGCGCCTCCGACGATAAACGGCGACACAATGCAGGCCTGATTGTTTTCAGCATAGACCTCCAATGCGCCCATCATCACGTCGTCAAAGGTCATGGGCGAGTTGATGTTGATGAGCGAGGTCATCACCGTGTTCGACTGTACAAACTCTTTGCCAAAGAGGATCTCGCACATCTCCACGCTGTCTTTTGCGCGGCTGGGCTCGGTCACTGAGCCCATAAACGGCTTGTCTGAATAGACCATATGCGCCTTTAGCATGTCGAGATGGCGCTTGTTGACCGCCACATCCGTGGGCTCGCACACCGTGCCGCCCGAATGGTGCAGCCACTTGGACATGTAGCCCAGCTTCACGAAGGTCTCGAAATCCTGCATCGTGGCATAGCGCCGCCCGCCATCCATGTCATGCACAAACGGCGGGCCATAGACCGGCGCAAACACCAGGGAATTGCCACCGATCTCAACACTGCGCTCCGGGTTGCGGGCCACTTGGGTGAACCGGCTGGGGGCTGTCTTGATCAACGCGCGGGCCAGGCCACGGGGAATATGCACCCGCTCCCCTTGCACATCCGCGCCCGCCGCGCGCCACCGCGCAAGGGCGGCCGGGTTGTCGATGAAATTGACACCGACCTCCTCCAGCACCGTTTCAGCGTTCGCTTCGATGATCTCGAGCGCCTCGTCATTGAGCACCTCGAAATTGGGGATGTTGCGCTCGATGAACCGGGCGGTCTCGAACGTGACGGATGTGCGTTCTGCGCGCCGGGCCGCGCCTCCGCCACCGCGTCCACGTCTGCGTGCCGCTGCTTGTGCCATGATCGCGCTCCTCTTGGGTCGGGTCTGATAGGCCTTCTAGCGGCTGCCGCCCGGACACTCCGGCGGGATTGCGGCCTTTCAGGCGGGAAAGCGACATTCCCGACATTCAAGCCCGCGAAAGCACCGCTTGAAAGCAGAGAGGCGACACGGTAGAGGCCAATCATGCCACACGACACATCGCACGACCGCCTTTTGATCATCGATTTCGGCAGCCAGGTGACCCAGCTGATTGCCCGGCGGCTTCGTGAATTGAACGTCTACTGCGAAATCCACCCCTACCAGCAGGTCACGGACGCCTTTCTGGCGGACTTTGCCCCCAAAGCGGTGATTTTCTCCGGCGGCCCCGACAGCGTGGTGCGCGACGGCAGCCCCCGCCCCCCGGCCAGCGTGTTCGAGATGGGCGTGCCGATCCTTGGGATTTGCTACGGCCAACAGGTGATGATGCAGGATCTGGGCGGTCAGGTGGAGGGCGGCAAAATCTCCGGCGGCGGCGGCACGGCGGAATTTGGCCGCGCCTATGTCGTCCCCGAAGGCCCCAAACTCGACCTGCTCAACGGCTGGTTTGACGGCGACGAGCCCCGCGAACAGGTCTGGATGAGCCACGGCGACCACGTGAGCCGCCTCGCGCCCGGGTTTGAGGTCTACGGCACCTCGCCCAACGCGCCTTATGCGATCACCGCCGACACATCGCGCGGCTTTTACGCGGTCCAGTTCCACCCCGAAGTGCACCACACCCCCAACGGGGCCAAGCTCTATGAAAATTTCGTGCGCATGGCCGGGTTTTCGGGCGATTGGACCATGGGCGCCTACCGCGAAGAGGCCGTGGCCAAAATCCGCGCGCAAGTGGGCGACAAACAGGTGATCTGCGGCCTCTCGGGCGGGGTCGACAGCTCTGTGGCGGCGGTTCTGATCCATGAGGCGATCGGCGACCAACTGACCTGCGTCTTCGTCGATCACGGGTTATTGCGCCAGGGAGAGGCCGAAGAGGTCGTGGCGATGTTTCGCGACAACTACAACATACCCCTGATCCATGCCGACGAAAGTGAATTGTTTCTCAATGCCTTGGACGGCGAAGCTGATCCTGAAACCAAGCGCAAGACCATCGGCAAACTCTTCATCGACGTGTTCCAGAACTACGCCAACCAGATTGACGGCGCGGAGTATCTGGCCCAGGGCACGCTCTACCCTGATGTGATCGAAAGCGTGTCTTTTTCGGGCGGGCCCTCTGTCACCATCAAATCGCACCACAATGTAGGCGGGCTGCCTGAAAAAATGGGCCTCAAACTGGTCGAACCCTTGCGCGAGCTCTTCAAGGATGAGGTCCGCGCCCTGGGCCGCGAATTGGGCCTGCCCCAAAGCTTCATCGGCCGTCACCCCTTCCCCGGTCCGGGCCTTGCGATCCGCTGCCCTGGTGAAATCACCCGCCCCAAGCTCGACATCCTGCGCGCCGCCGACGCCGTCTATATCGACCAGATCCGGCGTCACGGCCTCTATGATGACATCTGGCAGGCCTTTGTCGCGATCCTGCCGGTGCGCACCGTGGGCGTGATGGGCGATGGACGCACCTATGACTATGCCTGCGCGCTGCGGGCGGTCACCTCCGTGGATGGGATGACGGCGGATTACTACCCGTTCAGCCACGCGTTTCTGGGCGAGACGGCCACACGGATCATCAACGAGGTGCCGGGCATCAACCGCGTCACCTATGACATCACCTCGAAACCTCCGGGCACGATCGAGTGGGAATGACACCCGCGGAATTCACTATACTCAGGCCGCGCGCGTGACTAAGACAGAGGCCTGACACCCCTCCACCCCGGATCCCCCATGACGGACACAACGCGCCCCGACAGCGCTCCTATCCTTCGCGCTGCCGCGTGGATGATGGGGGCCGTGATGTCGTTTTCGTGCATGGCGGTCGGAGGGCGCAGCGTAAGCTTCGAGCTTGATACCTTTGAAATCATGATGTTTCGCAGCTTTGTCGGCCTCTTCATCGTGGTCCTCTGCGCGCGCTTCATCGGCACCCTGAACGAGGTGAAAACCGACAAGCTCGGCACCCACGCCGTGCGCAACATGTTCCACTTCGCGGGTCAAAACCTGTGGTTTTACGCCCTCACCCTCATTCCACTGGCGCAAGTCGTGGCGCTGGAGTTCACGTCGCCCCTTTGGGTCCTGATCCTGTCACCGCTTTTCCTTGGGGAACGGCTGACCCGACTGAGGGTGATCGCGGCGATGGTGGGCTTTGTCGGCGTGCTGATCGTCGCGCGGCCCTCTCCGGATGCGATCAGCATCGGCATGATCAGCGCGGCCAGCGCCGCGATCGGTTTTGCCGGAACGATGCTTTTGACAAAACACCTCACCCGCAGCCAAAGCCTCACCTGCATTCTGTTCTGGATGACGGCGATGCAAGCCGTCTTCGGCATTCTCTGCGCAGGCTATGACGGCGACATCGCGCTGCCGTCGCCGCAATCGGTGCCGTGGCTCATCCTCATCGGGCTGGCCGGACTTTGCGCGCATTTCTGTCTCACCAAAGCGCTGACACTGGCCCCCGCGACCGTAATCGTGCCGGTGGATTTCCTGCGTCTTCCGGTGATGGCGGTCCTCGGGATGACGCTCTATGCCGAGGCGCTCGACATCTTCGTGATCCTCGGCGCGGCCATCATTTTCGGGGCCAACTACGCCAACATCTGGGCCGAGACCCGCAAGCGGCCCGCCTGAGCAAGCACGCCAACACCAAAAGTGTCACATATATGTTGCAACCTCAGGCTGTTGGTCGGGACCTGCGGGCATTTACGTAGGGTAAAAGATTGACCGTTTATGAGGCACATACCTATTGTCGCGCGATATCACGGAGGTGGAGACACATGAAATTCCTTGCAATGGCAGCGGCCGTTCTCGGTTTGACAGCGACAAGCGCGGTCGCAGGCAGCATTCAGCGTGCCAGCGATGCGTCGCTGATCCTGTTTGAGCGCGGTGACAACTATCTTGAGTTTTCGGTTGTGTATGCCGATGCGGAAATCAGCGGCGTGGGCACCGGCCCGTTTGCGGGCACAGCGTCCGGCGACATAGCCAATTCTTTCCTAAGCTTTTCGGCCGGTTTCAAGACGAAGATCACCGACAAACTGACCTTCGCTTTGGTGGGCAATAACCCCGTGGGCGCGGACGTGCAGTACGGCGTGTCGCCTTACTTCTTCTCCGGGTCCCAGGCGGAAATCACCTCGACCGCGCTGACCGGCTATCTCCGCTATGACATCACCGACCGGTTCCATGTCTATGGCGGCTTGCGTGCCACCAACGTGAACGGCAACGTGAACCTCGTGCCCGGCACACCCTTTGCCTACACGCTCAACGTGCGGTCCGACATCGGTTGGGGCTACGTCCTCGGCGCGGCCTTCACGATCGAAGAAATTTTCATGAAGTTCGCTCTGACCTACGAATCCAAAACCGAACACGACTTCGCCGACAATCTTGGTGTTCCGTTCACCGTCGAAATCCCACAGGCCGTGACCCTGCACGCGCGCTCCGCCGTGTCCGAAAAGATGCTCGTCTTCGGGTCAATCCGCTGGCAGGAATGGTCTGAGTTCTCCGTTGGTCCCAATGACTTCCTGACCAACCCGCTCAACACGGCCGGTCTGCCGATTGCCTTTGGTGCGGGCGATTACTGGACCTACGAACTTGGCGTCGCACGCCGCTTTACCAAGAAGCTGGCCGTTGTGGGCACCTACACGCATGAGCCGTCTCAGGGCGCGCTGGTGGGCAACCTCGAAGGTCGCAACGGCTTTGACAGCTACGGCATCGGCGTCATCTACAGCCCGACACGCCAGTACGACATCACCGCCGGTATCCGCTACATCAACCTCGGCGACGCAACGACCACCACCATCGGGTCGCGCTTTGCGGACAATGATGCCTACGCGGTCGGTCTGAAACTGGGCTATCGGTTCTGATCCAACCGATCCTACCGTAACATCGAACCCCCGCCCGGCAACAGGCGGGGGTTTTTCGTTTGCCGACATGCGCCTTGGCATTTGCAAATGCGACGGCCCCGCTCTAGGACGGCGCAAACGACAGGAGCGCGCGATGATCTACGCCACCCCGGATGACTGGCTCAAGGCCTCCGCCAAGCGGGTGCTGTTTTACGGCATGTCGGGGCTTGGCAAGACGCATCTGTCCAACATGCTGCGCGCAGGCGGCGATTGGTTCCACTACTCCATCGATTACCGCATCGGCACACGCTACATGGGCGAATTCATCGCCGACAACGCCAAGGCCGAGGCGATGAAAGTGCCGTTCCTGCGGGCGCTTCTGATGTCGGACTCGATCTATATCGGCTCCAATATCACCTTCAACAACCTCTCGCCCGTCTCCACCTATCTGGGCAAACCGGGCAACCCCGAGCATGGCGGCATGCCCCTTGATGAATACCGCCGTCGCCAGGATCAGTTTCGCCAAGCAGAGGAAAACGCGTTGTCCGACACCGCCTATTTCATCGAACGCGCAGACCGGCTCTATGGCTACCCGCATTTCATTTGCGACACCGGCGGATCGATTTGCGAATGGGTCGATGGCGACGATCCGAACGATCCCCTGCTGACAGAGCTCGCCGCCCACTGCCTCTTGATCCGTATAAAGGGTGATGAAGCCCACACCCAGGAGCTGATCCGCCGCTTCGACCGCGCGCCCAAACCGATGTGCTACCAGCCAGAGTTCCTGACTTCCGCATGGACCGAATACCTGGCTGAGACCGACACGTCAGAGGCGCAGGTCAACCCCGACAGCTTCATCCGATGGACCTATGCCCGCGCACTCGCCCACCGCAAACCGCGCTACGAGGCGATGGCCAAATGGGGCGTCACTGTCACCGCCGATGAGGTCGCCACCATAACCACCCCTCACGATTTCGAGACCCTGGTCGCCCACGCCCTTGAGCGGCGCGCAACAGGGGATATGTAAGCTTCGATGAAACCCTCAACCACAAAGCACCAGCAGAATTTTCAAAAATTCTGCCCAAGAAAATATAAATTTTCTTGGGCATTTTCTTTTAAGAAAATGCACCCGCACTGGCTTTGTGGGTCCGATTGAAACGACAGACCCCATGCCCATCAAGATCCCCGCCGACCTGCCTGCCTATTCCGTGCTCACGCGCGAAGGGGTCATGGTCATGAGCGACACGCAAGCCGCCCGTCAGGACATCCGCCCGCTGCGCATCGGCCTCGTCAATCTGATGCCCAAGAAAATCCAGACGGAAACCCAGTTTGCCCGACTCATCGGCGCCACGCCCTTGCAGATAGAGCTTTCCCTCATCCGCATGTCCGAACACGTGACCAAAAACACCGCCGCCGAACACATGGAAAGCTTCTACCGCCCGTTCTCCGAGGTGACCAGCACCGGCGAAAAGTTCGACGGGCTGATCATCACCGGCGCCCCGATTGAACACCTGGATTTCGACCAAGTCACCTACTGGTCCGAACTTTGCGAGCTTTTCGACTGGACGCGCACCCATGTTCACTCCACCTTTGGGATCTGTTGGGGCGGGATGGCAATGATCAACTACCTGCACGGGGTGCAAAAACACATGCTGCCACACAAGGCCTTCGGCTGTTTCCGCCACCGCAACATGGCCCCCGCCTCGCCCTTTTTGCGCGGGTTTTCCGATGATTGCGTGATCCCCGTCAGCCGCTGGACCGAAATGCGCCAGGGCGAGATTGACGCCGCCGGGGGCATGACCACGCTCCTGAGCAGCGATGAGGTCGGCCCCTGCCTTGTCGAGGATCCCGCCAACCGTGCGCTCTACATCTTCAATCATCTCGAATATGACAGCGACACGCTGAAACAGGAATATGACCGCGACGTGGACCAAGGCACGCCCATCAATGTGCCCGGCAATTACTATCCCGGCGATGACCCGGCCCGCACCCCGCAAAATCGCTGGCGGTCGCACGCCCATCTACTTTACGGCAACTGGGTGAATGAAATCTATCAATCAACACCTTTCGACAGTGCCTCCATTGGGTCTTAAATTGGCTCTCTTCTTCGTCCTGTCGCTCGCCCTGTTCTGGGCGTTCGTACTGTGGCGTGCGAACGTCAGCGAGGCCCGGGCAGAGGCCGCTTACCCGCCCGAAGGCCAGTTTCTGGAGGTGCAGGGCCACAAAGTTCACGCCGTTGTCGTGGGCCCCGAGACAGGCGATGTGCCCGATCTCGTGCTCATTCACGGCTCCTCGGGCATGACCCGCGACATGACGTTCCAACTCGCGCCCGCTCTGGCCGACCGCTACCGGCTCTTCATCTTTGACCGCCCCGGTCTGGGCTATTCCGATCCTGTCTCACCCAATGGGGCCACAATCACCCAACAGGCCGCGATCCTTTCCGACGCGGCCCGCCAGTTGGGCGCCGTCAAACCCATCGTGGCGGGTCATTCCTACGGCGGTGCCGTCGCGCTGGCCTGGGCCGTGCACCACCCCGATAACATCTCCGCGCTCGTGCCTCTCTCTGCCGCCTCGCACCCTTGGGACACCGGGCTCACCACCTACTACAAGATCCTCTCGCACCCTGTACTGAGCCGGATCGTGATCCCGCTCATCTCCGCTTTCGTGGGCGAAGAAATACTCGAGCGTGAATTGGCAGGCGTCTTTGAGCCCAATGCGGTGCCTGAGGGATACTCCGACCACTTCGGCCCGGAAATGACACTGCGGCGCTCGGCCATGCGCGCAAACGCCTTGCAACGGCGCAACCTTCTGGAGGAAATTGAAGCCCTCTCGCCCCGCTACGACGAGATCGAGGTCCCGGTGGAAATCCTGCATGGCAATCTGGATTGGGCCGTTGGCCTCGATATCCATTCCCGCCCTCTCGCCAAAGCCGTCCCCGACGCGCAGCTTGAGGTGCTTGAGGGTCAAGGCCACATGATCCAGCACACTGCGCCCGGGGCCGTGGTAGATGCCATCGACCGCGCCGCCGCCCGCGCCGCCGCTTCCGCAAAGGCAAACAGGAACTAACCCCTTGATTGCACTGACACCGCGCCTCCCCCATAGTGGCTGAAACTTTGGGAGAGACCATCATGGAGCTGCCATTCGACGGGGCCATCAGCGCCTTCTACATGGACCCCGCGCAAAAAGACCTGCGCGACGCCATCGATGCAGCCGACAAGGATGACATTCTGTCAGACACCTACCCCCACGCCGCCCGGATGAAGCGCAAAGCCTACGAGGCCGACCTCGAGGCGCTGCAGATCGAACTGGTCAAACTCCAGGCCTGGGCCAAAGACACAGGGGCCCGCGTCGCGATGATCTTCGAAGGCCGCGATGCGGCCGGAAAAGGCGGCACAATCAAACGTTTCCGCGAATATCTTAACCCTCGTGGCGCCCGCGTCGTGGCGCTCTCCAAACCCTCGGACCGCGAAGCCACGCAATGGTATTTCCAACGCTACACCGATCACCTGCCCTCCGCCGGCGAACTCGTGTTTTTTGACCGCAGCTGGTACAACCGCGGCGTGGTCGAACATGTCTTTGGCTTCTGCGAGCCGCAACAGCGCGACCATTTCTTCGACCAAACCCCCGATTTCGAAAAACTCCTGGTCGATGAGGGCATCCACCTGTTCAAGTTTTGGCTCAACGTGGGCCGCGCCGAACAGCTGCGCCGCTTTCTGGGCCGTGAAAATGATCCGCTTAAACAATGGAAGCTCAGCTGGATCGACGTCGAAGGCCTCAAGAAATGGGACGGCTACAGCGCCGCCATCCGCGAAACCCTCACCCGCAGCCACACCGACACCGCCCCCTGGACCGTGATCCGTTCGGACGACAAACGCCGCGCCCGCCTCGAGGCGATCCGCCACGTGCTCACCCATCTCGACTATGCCCGCAAAGATCCAAAGGCCATCGGCACTCCCGACCGTGCCATTTGCGGCGGGCCAGAGATCTGGGATGCCTAAACGCGGCTACCATCACGGCAATCTGCGCCAGGCCTTGGTCGAGGCCGCCCTCACCCTCATCGAGGCCAAAGGCCCCACCGGCTTCACCCTGTCCGAGGCCGCCAAACAGGCCGGCGTCACCCCCGCCGCCGTCTACCGCCATTTCGACGGCCGCGAAGACCTCATCGCCGAGGCCGCCCGCCAAGGCTACGAGATTTTCGCAGGTGTCATGCAATACGCCTATGACACACATGCAAAACGGGGGGGCCAACCCTCCGCCATGGCCGCGTTCGAGGCCACGGGCCGCGCGTACCTGGCCTTCGCACGGCGCTATCCCGGCCACTACATCGCGATGTTCGAAAGCGGCATTTCCGTCAACCGCACACCCGAACTGGCCGCGATCTCGGCAGAGGCGCGCACCGTGCTGGAACGCGCCGCCGAAGAGCTCAGCCAACACATCCCCCCCGAAAAACGCCCGCCGCCTGCGATGTTTTCCGCCCATGTCTGGGCCATGTCCCACGGCGTGGTCGAACTTTTCGCGCGCAATTCGCCGGGCACCCAAAGCCCGTTTTCACCCGAAGATCTGCTGGAAAGCGGGATCGGCGTCTACCTGCGGGGCCTGGGCCTCATTCCCCCAGACGGGTGAGCGCCTCACGGAACTTCGGCGCCATCATCTGCGCGCCAATGGTCGAGACGTGATCGTCATCCATATAAAGCGAGTTTTCGTCCCGGATCCACGCAAACGCCTCACCATCTGCAAACATCTCGTCAAAGGTGATGACCTGTGCACCATGGGCCTCAGCCACCCGCGCCACCGCCGCGCGCGCGCCCGCCTGCAACCGGTCACTTTCCTCGCGCGCCACGAAGGTCCGGGCAAAAAGCGACCGCGCCTCCGCATCCGATATCCCCAGCATCATCGAATCCTGCACCAGAATGCCCGGGATCAACCGCTGCTGCGGCACCTGGTTGACGATGATCACATCCACCTCATGATCCGCGTAAAACTGCACCGTCCGCTGCAACCCGGTCTCGAAATGCGCCAGCGCCGTTTGCGCATCCAGCGCCCCGCCCCGTTCTTCAACACGCAGGTAAAACCGCGGGTCCGGACCGTCATAATCCCCGGTGGCATAGAGCGACCACCGCGCGGCCAGAATGACCGTGTCCACTCCCCGCTCCACGACTTGATCGGCATATTGCCGCGCGGCCGCATGACATTGCAGGCTCGCCCCATCCAGCCGCGCCTGCCATACGCCCAAAAGCGGCGGACAACCCGCCCGGTGACCAATGTAGACTGTCGCGTTCAGCGCCTCGTATAGCGGGTCAAACGCGGGCAGCAGCATGTTGGAATGGCTGTCCCCGGTGATCGCAATCACGCGTTCGGGCGCGTCAACATTGTAGAACTCACACAAAGGCTGGATCACCGGGCCCGACGGGTTGGGGCATTTCCCGCCCAACTCATGGGTCGTCGTCTGCTCGAACAGTTGATCCAGAAACGCCGATTGGCCCAGGTTCAACCGGCTGGGAAACCCTTCTGCGAATTTCCCCCACAGCCCGAAACTGGCAAACACCAAAATCCCCGCCGCCGACGCGCTCAAAAGCGCCCCGCGCCCCGGCAACACCAAAGGCGCCTTGCCCCTGAACGGCTGCTCCACAAACCGCCACGTCAGATAAGCCAGCGCCAGCGAGGCCACAGCCAGCCCCAACATCAGGCCAAGGCTCGGCTCCAAAAGGCTCTTGATGCGCGCAAACGCAAAGAGCGGCTGATGCCACAGATAGGCCGAATAGCTGATCAACCCCACCCAGACCAGCGGCGACACCGACAAGAGCTTCGCCGTGTAACCTCCTGACTTGGAGAATAAAATGATCAAACACGTTCCCACCACAGGCACCAATGTGTAAAGCGAGGGAAAGGGCAAGGTGGCATCAAAAAACACCACCGAATACAGGATCATGCCCAGCCCCAGCCCCGCCAAGATATCGCCGTCAAAAGGCTCGCGCTTGAACAACAGCACAGCACAGATCGAGCCCGCCAAAAGCTCCCAAAACCGCGAGGGCGTGAAATAGAAGTTTTGGTTGGGATAGGTCCGCCACCCCCACTCCGCCACCGCGAGCGAGGCGGCGGCAAAAAGCAGGAACCAAATCAAATGCTTCACCCGCCCAAACGCGCCCAAAAGCACCAAAACCAGCGGGAAAATCAGGTAATACTGCTCCTCCACCGCCAGGCTCCAGGTGTGCAACAGCGGGCGCAGATCAGCAGACAGATCAAAATACCCCCCATGTTCCAGGAAATGCACATTCGAGATGAAAAGCGCGGCAAAGGCCAGCGATCGCGCATAATCCTCAAACGGATAAGG
>JBCBWJ010000410.1:0-2459 GCA_039817165.1 Pseudomonadota bacterium
GGCGGCTACCAGGGGCAGGCGACCGATATCATGATCCACGCCGAAGAGACGCTGAAGCTCAAGCGGCGCCTCAACGAGATCTACGTGAAACATACCGGCCAGACCCTCAAGAAGGTCGAAGAAGCGTTGGAACGCGATAACTTCATGGATGCCAAAGACGCCAAAGACTGGGGTCTCATCGACGACATCGTTGAAAACCGCGCGAAGGATGATGAAGATTAAGGCGTCTGGCGCGCATTCCGCGCGCTCAATTTGACACAGCTTGGTAGGGTCATTTTGGCGTTGTGGTGCCAAGGACCCTGTCCTAAGCTAACCCGGGACGGAGCAAAAGCGGCAAGGCGGTGCCTGAGTTGGTGCCCCACCATGCTGCCAGAGGTTGAAAAATGGCAAACAGTTCAGGCGGCGACAGCAAGAACACCCTCTACTGCAGTTTCTGCGGCAAATCTCAACATGAGGTCCGCAAACTGATTGCGGGGCCGACGGTGTTCATCTGCGATGAATGCGTTGAGCTTTGCATGGATATCATCCGTGAGGAGACCAAAACCGCAGGGCTGAAATCTTCCGAAGGGGTGCCCACACCCCGTGAAATCTGCGACGTGCTCGACGATTACGTGATCGGTCAGGCCATGGCCAAACGCGTGCTCTCGGTGGCTGTGCACAACCACTACAAACGCCTCAACCATTCCGGTAAATCGGGCGATATTGAGCTTCAGAAATCCAACATCCTTCTGATCGGTCCCACGGGCTGCGGCAAGACGCTTCTGGCTCAAACGCTGGCGCGCATCCTCGATGTGCCCTTCACCATGGCCGATGCCACCACGCTGACCGAAGCCGGCTATGTCGGCGAGGACGTGGAAAACATCATCCTCAAACTGCTGCAATCCAGCGAATACAATGTCGAACGCGCGCAACGCGGGATCGTCTACATTGACGAGGTCGACAAGATCACGCGCAAGTCCGAGAACCCGTCGATCACCCGCGACGTGTCGGGCGAAGGGGTGCAGCAGGCGCTGTTGAAACTGATGGAAGGCACCGTGGCCGCCGTTCCCCCCCAAGGCGGGCGCAAGCATCCGCAACAGGAATTCCTGCAGGTGGACACGACCAACATCCTGTTCATCTGTGGCGGCGCGTTTGCGGGCCTCGACAAGATCATCGCGCAACGTGGCAAAGGCTCCGCCATGGGCTTTGGCGCCGATGTGCGAGAGGTCGATGCCCGCGGGGTGGGCGAGATTTTCACAGATCTCGAACCCGAAGACCTGCTGAAATTCGGTCTCATCCCGGAATTTGTCGGCCGTCTGCCTGTGATCGCAACGCTCGAAGATCTCGACGAGGACGCGCTTGTCACCATTCTGACGGAACCCAAGAACGCGCTTGTGAAACAGTATCAGCGCCTCTTCGAGCTTGAAGACGCCAAGCTTTCCTTCATGGAAGATGCCCTGTCCGCCATCGCCAAACGCGCGATTGAACGCAAGACCGGTGCGCGCGGCCTGCGCTCGATCCTCGAAGAGATCCTTCTCGACACGATGTTCGAACTTCCTGGCATGGAAAACGTCGAAGAGGTGGTGGTGAACGAAGAAGCTGTGATGTCGGACGCCGCACCGCTGATGATTTACTCCGACGCCAAAAAAGAAGGCGCGACCGCGAGCTGATCCATCATCACCGACAGAGGACCCCAGCGACCAGTTTGCTCTGGGGTCTTTCCGGTGAACGGGGTACATAAACCTTAATAGCTCGTTGAGGTACGCAAGATGTCCGCACAACAAACAACCGAAGTCGTGGTCGGCACTGCCGTTTTGGCCGTGGCCGTGGGGTTCATGCTCTACGCGGGCCAGGTCGCCGGCGTGTCGGGCAACGCCTCCGAATACGAACTGACCGCCAGTTTCCGCAGCGCCGATGGTGTGAATGTCGGCACCGATGTTCGCCTTGCCGGGGTGAAAGTGGGTCGCGTGACCGGTCTGGAACTCGACACCGCAACCTACCGCGCAGAGGCCTCGTTTTCCGTGCGTGACGGCATTGAGGTGCCCGATGACAGCGCCGTGGCTATTTCGTCGGAGGGGCTTCTTGGCGGCAACTACGTGGAAATTCTGCCTGGCGGATCGCCCTTTGCTTTCGCGCCCGGTGATGAAATCCAGTTCACCCAAGGGTCTGTCAGCCTCATCGGTCTTCTGACAAAATTTGTCGCAGGCGGGGATGAGGACGACGAATGAAGCACGCGCTTGCAGGTCTCACGGCGGCGCTGGCCATCGCAAGCACGGCCGAGGCACAACCCGTGACCCAGGGCGAGGGTGCCATGCTGCGGGGCCTGGACAAAACCAATGCCAGCGTCCGTGATTTCGATATTGCCAACGGTGGCGAAGTGCTGTTTGGCACGCTGTCTGAGCGCATGACCGAATGCCGCTATCCCGAAGGCGACGCCGACGCAGACGCCTACGCCTACCTCGTCGTGCGCGACACAGCCC
>JBCBWJ010000411.1:0-2458 GCA_039817165.1 Pseudomonadota bacterium
CTGACAGAGCCAGTGCGCAAGCCTACGCCGAAAGCGTCGACCTCTTCACCCGCGATCAGACCATCGCGCTTTTGAGCGGCAAGACCGCGCTGCGCACCGCGTCAGGTCGGATGTATTATGCGCCAGATTTCACGTTGCGCACCGCATGGAACGGCGTGCGTAAAACCGGCAAGTGGTCCGTCGATGATCAAGGAGGTGTGTGCTGGCATGTGGTTGGCTGGGGCACGCATCCTTGCGAGTATTACTACACCGGCACCAACGGCGATGTCTGGAGCCGGTATCGTGGGCTGGATCAAACAGCGGCAGAGTTGGTGGTGGGGGATCAAACCGGGGGATGACATGAATGTCACCCCGCAGGGGACTGATACCACTCAAAAAGTTCCGTTACGACCTCATCGGGTTGCTCCAGAACAGGCAGATGCCCAGAGCCATCCAGAACCCGCAAACGCGCCTGTGGCATAAGATCGGCCATCAATTCGTGTCGCTTGACCGGGGTCAGGCGGTCATGGGCCCCGCACATGACCAAAGCAGGCACCTGACAGCGGCGGAGGACGGCCTGGTAATCACGGCGGCGCTGAACGGCACGCACTTGACGGATGATGGTTTTGGCCCCCAAATGTGCTGCCATATCCCGCATTTGGCCCTGCACATGCACCCGACCAGGTCCGGGGGCCAGAACCTCTGGCCGGATGATCATGTCGACCGCCTCTGCCAAACCGCCAGAGCGCAGCTTGATGATCATCGGCTCGTAATCGCCTGCAGATTGCGGCGTTTCGGCCAAGGAGTTGGTGTTCATCAGGGCGATCCGGCTGACGCGGTCGGGCGCGCGGCGCAAAATTTCCATCGCGACGATCCCGCCCATAGACAACCCTGCAAGCGCGAACCGGCGGGGCAACGTGTCGAGAAGGCGCGAGGCGATCTCTTCGATCCGATCGCCGCCGGTCACCGGGGCCACTGTGACGCTCACATGCGGGCTAAACGCCGTCATGGGAACG
This sequence comes from Pseudomonadota bacterium, assembly GCA_039817165.1. Lineage (GTDB taxonomy): Bacteria > Pseudomonadota > Alphaproteobacteria > Rhodobacterales > Rhodobacteraceae > Roseovarius. The sequence continues at coordinate 996 of JBCBWJ010000411.1, forward strand.
GAAAAGACCCGTGCATCGCACATAAGGCCCGGAAGAAACACCAGGGGGTCCTGCATCGATCAACGCCTTTTTTTCGTTGCCGCTAATGTGCCCAGAGACCGGCCCGTTTGCAACGATCAATCGGGGTATGTGATGCCGCGGAAAGGTGGGAAATCCTTGTATCTCGCCTGTCGGATTTCTTGCGGCTCATCCGGTTCTGCGCCGGGGGCGAGAAGCTGACCCTTGGGCGCGATGTAGCTGGAGATCGTGCGCCGCGGAAAGGCGCGCCAGCCGAGGTTCATCGCGCAGAGCTTTGGAAAGAACCACAGATCCGAATAGGGCAGATGATCGTGGATCCACCATGCCAGGTCGCGCCAATCGCGCCCCTCTGCATGACGATCCGCAAACCAGGGGATCACGAGGGACGTCCCTGCCCCGGGGCCTGCACTGCCAATGATATCCCAGATATGATGGCCATGATTGACGTCATTGCGCGCGCAGTTGAGCTTGTTGTCATTGCCGAACTTATTGAGGGTCGGGCTGCGGTATCCCGACCTGATCGCGATCCGCCCGAAGGTCTCTTGCAGGGGGTCGAGCAGCTGCTCGCAGAGCTGGCGACCGTGCTCAATGGCCAAGTCGGGATCATCGGGGATGTTGGGCAGGCCGTAAAAGCTCCCAATCTCGGAGTGCAGAAAATCGCGCATGTAGAAGTGACGGCTGAGACGGACGCGGCCGAGGGTTTCCAGGCTCCACATGCTGGCCGGTTTGCGCATGTCAGAGCCCCCTCACCCAATCCACGATCAACGCCGCCGCAGGGACGGTGTTGGCCGGGGACAGAACATCACCGGCGATGATATGCGCATTTGGGTCCACGCCTTCGCCAAGATCAGGCGTCGCAAGGGTCACCGGCCCGCCCCATCGTTGCGCCACGTCTGTCGTGCGGGTGCCGTCCACGATCTTGTCCTCCTCGGAGTAGTAAAACAGCGCGGGCTGACGGATTTTGGCATGATCCGCCCGGGATGCCGCCCGCGAGATCGCGGCCATCGCAAAGAGCGCGGTTGAGGGATATTGATGCGTCCAAAAGCGGGCGTGTTGTGGGGTTTGAGGGTCAAATCCCCATTGCCGTCCGGCAAACCACGGCACCCAATAGCGCCCGGCAGGCAGATGAAGCAACGCGGATTTGGGGTCGATCACGCCGAAATTGGGCGAGATGAGCACCATGCCCTTGACCGGCGTCATCGCGTCAGGGTCATCGGCCGCGGCGGCGACGGCGACACTGGCCCCGGTGGAAGAGGCGATGATGATCACGTCGCGGCCCACTTGGCGGCCAATGGCCAGCGCCTCATCGAGGTCTTCGCGCCAATGGCTCGCCCTGGCTTGCCCGAGCGCATCGCCGTCGCGGGCGTGCCCCCGCAGCCGGGTGAACACGAGATTGGCATCGAGCGCCTCCGCCACGAGATCGGGCAAGGGGCGCATTTCCTGCA
>JBCBWJ010000412.1:0-2448 GCA_039817165.1 Pseudomonadota bacterium
GACCGATTTAATCCCGCTTCGACGGCTGTGCAGCCCCCAAGAGGTGGCAAGCGCGATCACTTACCTGGCATCCGCACCTGCAGGATTCATCAACGGTGAAGTTATTGACATAAATGGCGGAATTCAGTGTGACTGACGAAAAAACTCCTATAGCTCGAAGTATTCCGGGTACTTTTTCGCGGCACCCTCGATAAGGTGGTTCGCTCGACGCAAGTGAACTGTCATTGCCGACAAGGCCTCGGCCTCGTTACGAGAGCAGATCGCAGACGCAATATTCCGGTGCTGTTCCAGAACCGCGGGCATCTCGTGCTGGGAGCGTACAACGAACCGAAACCTGTCCATATGCATCTTGACCCGCTGCACCTCTGGCCACACATCTGGCAACCCGCAATGCAACGCGATGGCCTTGTGAAACTCTTCATCAGACTCAAAAAATGCCGATTCATCGCACAATTCCGAGTGCACCTCCTGAAGCTTCAACTGGCGCTGAAGCGCGCGGCACAGCTCCGAATTATCCTCCAGCTCGATGGCGCGCCGCACCAATGCCAGCTCGAACGCCTCGCGCATAAACTGCGATTTCCTGAATTCCGTGGCCCGCATCGGTGCGACCACCGTGCCGCTTTGCGGGATGATATCCAGAAAGCCAAGGTTTTCGAGCCGCAAAAACGCCTCGCGCACCGGCGTGCGGCTGACCCCAAGCTCTTTGGCGAACTGAACCTCGGACAGACGGTCGCGCGGCTTGATCTCAAGCCTGAGGATCATCGACAGAACAGTATCATGCACCCGATCTGTCAAGGATTGGCCACTGACCCGAAGTTTGATTTTCTCGATGACGCTCATTTTAGACCTTCGTCGACGCTGTTTCTTTGACGCACATACCGTAAAAAGGATAAGGGTATTCTAGTATGCAAAACTCAAAAAGCAAATTGACCTGATCAAATCGGGAGACATGTCATGATCGACCTGCCCAAACTGGGAATGGGAAGTGCGCCTTTGGGCGGGTTGCTTGACAAGGTAACGTCCGAAGATGCGGCCGAAACCCTCGCGGCCGCACTAGAGGGTGGCATCACCTATTTCGACACGGCACCGTTCTACGGCTTTGGCCTGTCGGAACGGCGTGTAGGTGACGCCTTGCGCGGGCGCGACGATGTGGTTTTGTCCAGCAAGGTCGGACGTTTGCTGAAACCCGGCCCATGGAGCGATCCCGGTGCCCATGGTTGGCCCACGGCTTTGCCATTTCATCATGTGCACGATTATGGCTACGACGGTGTCATGCGGTCCTATGAGGACAGTTTGCAACGGCTGGGTCTGGACCGGATCGATATCCTGTTTCTGCACGACATTGGGGCGTTTACGCACCCTGATCCGGACAAAGAGAAAAAGCACTTTGAAGACGCCATGTCAGGGGGCTATCGGGCGTTGGACGAGCTGCGCCGCGCGGGCGACATCAAGGCGATCGGCATCGGTGTCAACGAAATCGACGTATCGCTGCGCACGCTGGATCATGGCGAGTGGGACGTGTTTCTGCTGGCGGGTCGCTACACCTTGCTGGAACAAGATGCCTTGGCAGACCTGTTCCCAAAATGCGCGCGCCTTGGAACAAAGATCATTGTCGGTGGCCCCTACAACAGCGGCATCCTGGTGGGCGGAACCACCTGGAACTATGCAGAGGCCCCGCCCGCGACAGTCTCGCGCGTGGCCGCAATCAAAGATGTGTGCGCGGGGCACAACATTCCGTTGCCCGCCGCTGCCCTGCAGTTCTGCCTGGCACACCCCGTCGTTCAAACGATCATTCCCGGGGCGCGCACCGCTGAGGAAATTGGCCAGACAATGCAATGGATGAAGGTCGAGATACCAAAGACGCTCTGGTCTGAACTAAAATCCGAAAACCTGTTGGCACAGGAGGCGCCGACGCCGTCCTGAGATCCCGGATCAACCATTCGACTTCAGCCATTCTTCCAGGTCACGTTCTGGTGCTTCCAGAGTTTCCACGTTAATCATGCGGGTGACCAGCGCGCGGTGCAACGCGCGCACTCGCTTTTTCAGATTGATGCTTTCATCATGCTGCTGATCGACGCCCAACTTGTCATACAGCGACAAAAGGCGGTTCTGCACGATACGCAATGACATGCGCCGGCGCTTCGCGATCAGCTTGTCCTGCAACCCACAGAACCAGATCCACAAGCACCGCAAATTCGATGTCGTCGAGGCGCGAGCGGGGGGCAACACTTTGCTTTTGCAGCCGGTGGATTTCGCGGTCCACCATGATCTGCCCCTCGACCAGCACCGCCCTTAGCGCCAACCGCAGCCTCTCTGGCGAGGCTGTCTTCAGGAGGTGCTGTCAGACGGATTCGAACCAGTCTCAGTTTACCGCCAAAAGCGTGAACCTATGCGGAACAGAGTTGGCGCCATTCGGTAAGAGCGGCGGTTCGGTTGATCTTGAAATTG
>JBCBWJ010000413.1:0-2435 GCA_039817165.1 Pseudomonadota bacterium
CGCTGGACGCTGGAGGCCACAGACCTGCGCCGCTTTGGCGAGGGCAAGCATCGCAACGTGGATGACACGCCTGCGGGGGGTGGCGCGGGCATGGTGCTGCGCGCGGATGTGATGGGCCGCGCGATTGAGGCGGTCACCGCCGGGGTGCCGCCTTCGCGTCCGATCCTGTACCTCAGCCCGCGGGGCCAGAGGTTTGACCAGGCGATGGCGGCGGATCTTGCGGCGGGACCGGGGGTGACGCTGATCTGTGGACGGTTTGAAGGGCTCGACGAGCGGGTGATCGCGCAGTTCGGGATCAAAGAGGTGTCGCTGGGCGATTATGTTCTGACCGGCGGCGAGATTGCAGCGCAAGCATTGCTCGATGCCACGGTCCGGCTTTTGCCCGGTGTTTTGGGCAATGCAGCCTCGACCGAGGACGAAAGTTTTTCCAACGGGCTTTTGGAACACCCGCACTACACCCGCCCGGCGGAGTGGAATGGGCGCAAGATCCCTGACGTGCTATTGTCGGGAAACCATGGTGAGATCGCCAAGTGGCGACAGGCACAGTCAGAGGCGTTGACGCGCGCCCGCCGACCCGATCTTTGGGCCGCGCGCATGGCCGACAAGACCAAGGGCGACTAGGCGCAGGGCATCAGGTGTCGCGGGGCGGCGCTCCGCCATAGAAAAAGGCTTGCGTTGCCGCGCATTTGCTCCTATTTCCCGCGGGCCTGAGGGTCGCATGACCGCTCGGGCCTGTGACATATGGCTGAACCCGGTTTTCTTCGACAGGGGCGTGGCCCAAGGCACAGTGACAAACAACATGACGATCTGATCTCTGGCGGGCGCAGTGGCGGACCCGGAAGAAGACCAAGAGCTCTGAGATTGCGCACACACTCGCGGGCCAACCGCGGCAATTCAGGAGAATGCGACGATGGATATTATCGCGCAGATCGAGGCGGAACAGATCGCCTCACTGGGGAAAGACATACCCGATTTCAAAGCCGGCGACACGGTTCGCGTGGGCTTTAAGGTGACCGAAGGCACGCGGAGCCGGGTCCAGAATTTTGAGGGCGTTTGCATCAGCCGCAAAAACGGCGAAGGCATTGCCGGATCGTTCACCGTTCGCAAGATTTCGTTTGGGGAAGGTGTGGAACGTGTGTTCCCGCTCTATTCCACCAACATCGACAGCATCACCGTTGTGCGCCGTGGTCGCGTGCGCCGGGCGAAGCTGTATTACCTGCGCGCCCGTCGCGGTAAATCCGCACGGATCGCAGAGGACAGCAACTATAAGCCGAAATCCGGCGCATCGGCCTGAGGAGAACGGACATGAAAGCAGATATCCATCCCGACTATCACTTCATCGACGTCAAGATGACCGACGGCACAATCGTCAAGATGCGCTCCACCTATGGCAGCGAAGGCGACACCCTGTCGCTCGATATTGACCCCTCTGCGCATCCAGCCTGGACCGGTGGCAACACCCGCCTGATGGACGCCGGCGGCCGCGTCTCGAAGTTCAAGAACAAATATGCGGGCCTTGGGTTCTAAGACCTTTCCGCCTGCGACACTTGAAGCGCCGCCCTTACAGGGGCGGCGTTTTTCGTTTGGGGTGGGCTGTTCGGGTCGAGCGGGGTGGATGTGATCTTGACCGCAAGGGCGGGGTTAAGGATTGGCCGGATGACGGCTTAGCGGTTTTTGTAGCCGTTCCGCCTACGGACAAAAGAGCCGCGCATTGCTGGGCCGCGGTATGGCGATCTATGTTTTGAACGGCAGCGTTTTATCCCGGCAACATCCGCAAAAGATCTCAGCGATGCGCGGCGGCCCATAGGGCCTTTGATTCCGCGCCGGGCCTCTAAACAGACGTGAAATGAGCTCTGAGCAATCTTCAGATAGTTTCGGTAAAGCATCTCGGCTGCGGCACCCCTGCTCGTCGATGGCCCTGAAGTCAGAAAGGAATTTATCTTGATGTTTGAAGTTCAGCTGACCAAGTCGGTCGCGGCAAAAGTATTGGACATTACCAGTACATCGAACTCGGGTGCGCCTCGCTGGCGCTGACCTGCGCTCGGGCGGCCAAGTCAGCTTGCCCGCTCAGCGTTTGATCGAGATCCCTTTGACCGATCTGCCCAAACTCGTCGTGTTCGCGAGGTAGGAGACCGTCCCATCCATAGGTTAACGGGACGCCTCGATGGCGCGAGCCAGCAATTTGGCCATGACCGACGATGCCTTGACCGATGGATGGACCCGATCTGCATCGTAGTACGACATGTCCGCCGGATCGATCACCTGATGCGTCGGCACGAGGGTCACGCCCTCCAGTGCATCCAGCCGATCCGCGAGCACCCGAAGATCAGCAACGCAGCCGGAAAAGTCGTTCCCCCCGGCCGGCGGGTCCGAATAGCCCAGCACAAAGACCTGGGTGCCATCCGCCGGCCGGGGGGAACGACTTTTCCGGCTGC
>JBCBWJ010000414.1:0-2406 GCA_039817165.1 Pseudomonadota bacterium
CGCACCGCGGCGGATCTGGTATTGTTTCTGGAAAATGCGCCGCGCGACTGGATTTTCACCCGATCGAGCGAGCACACCCAATCTTTGCGGGTGCGCAGCTACCTCAGCCAGACAGGGTGGGACGGGGCCAACCTGACGGAGGCGGCGCAGGCGATGAATATGACGCCGCGCACGCTGATGCGGCGGCTTGAGGTGGACGGCACGTCGTTTCAGGCCATCAAGGACGCGCTGCGCCGGGACATTGCGATCGGGCATTTGCAGGCGGGACGGGCCTCGGTGGAGACCATTGCCCATGAGCTTGGGTTTTCGTCGGCTGCGAATTTTCACAAGGCGTTTCAGCGCTGGACCGGGAACACGCCGAGTTCGTACAAACGCAAGCGCAGTGATCCGGCGTGATTTTGTCACTTTTGGACAATAAACTGTCATGTCCTGAGATGGAGACAGGCCGGATTCCCGCGTATTTCGTCTGGAAATAAGAAATTCAACCTGTTGCCCCCTGCCCTGTCGTACCGTGGTCATTGTACCTGCTTGGCGCGATAGGACAGGTCTTGCCTTTGAAAGGACTTCGAAAATGTCGGACAAACTGGACACCATTCTGGCCGCCGCCCGCGATCACGCGATGACGGTGATTGCCCCAAATATTGACGAATGGAACGCCACAAAGGGATGGCCACGCAGTGCTTCTGACAAGGCGGGTGAAGCAGGTCTTACCGGTCTTTATGCCCCGGTTGAGCTGGGCGGTCAGGGATTGTCGCTTGCGGAGGGCATTCAGGTCTATGAACAGCTGGGTCTTGGCGATGGGGCCTATGCGTTTGCGCTGTCGATGCACAACATCTGCACCTTTGCGGGCTGCGGCTATGGCACGGAGGCGTTCAAGGAAAAGTGGGCGCGCGATCTGACCTCGGGCCGCAAGCTCGCCAACTTTGCCCTGACAGAGCCGCAATCGGGATCGGACCCGATGAAGATGTACACCCGCGCCAAGATCAACGGCGACGGCACATGGACGATCAGCGGTGCAAAAGCCTGGGTGAGCCTGGCCGATGAGGCGGATGTGTATTTCACCGTGGTCAAAACGAGCGACGCGCCGGGCCACAAGGACATGGCGATGATTGCCATTCCCGCTGACGCGCCGGGCATCAGCTTTGGCCCGCTTTATGACACGCCGTCCTACAATTTCCTGCCGATGTCGGAGATGTATCTCAACGAGGTGGTGGTGAGCGAAGACAATATCATCCTGCCCATTGGTCAAGGCCTTCAGGGTTCGTTGATGGCGATTGATATTGCGCGGGTGTCCATCGCATCCGGGTGCTGCGGGTTGATGCAGTCGGCGCTGGATACGGCGCTGTCCTATTCCAAGAACCGCAAGATGTTTGGCGGCAAGAACCTTGATCTGGACGGCATTCAGTGGATGCTGGGCGAAGTGGCGACCGATCTGGAAGCGTCCAAACTGCTCTATCGCAAGGCGGCAGAGGCGCTTGGCACACCTGAGGGCCCGTTGATGGCGGCACACGCCAAGCGGTTCGTCCCGGATGCAGCGGTGAAGGCGGCCAACACGTGCACGCAGGTTCTGGGCGGTATGGGGCTGTTGCAGCCATATGGCCTCGACCGGTTGTCACGCTTGGCACAGATGCTGCGGATCGTGGATGGCACAACAGAAATCAGCCGCGTGGTGATCGGGCGCGCCTTGCAAAAACGCGCCGCGGGCTTGCCGGATCTGGCCGTGCCCAAGGGCTATGGCGAGGTGGATGACGCAGCGGCCGCCCAAGCCGCGGAGTAAGCGCGCGCCGTCTGTGCTGTGCCTCTGAGACCATGTGAGACAGATGTCGCGCGTGCCCTGGAAAAGGCGCGCGCGACATCTGTCTGTTACAGGGCTGTCACCGGACCGTCACGGGAATCGTAAAAAACTGCAAGGACAGGCTGGCCATTTGGGCCGCGCTTTCTATTGGAGTTTTTCATGTTCAGAACCATTCTCGCCGCGCTGTCCCTGACGGTTGCCACGCCGCTTTTGGCGGACCCTATCAAACTGGCCGTCACTGATGTTGAGGGGCTGGAGGCCCTGCAGCAGGAATTCGCGGGCTTTGAAGCCGCACTCGAAGAGGTGACGGGCCTTGATGTGGAGCTTTTCCCTGTGTCGTCGCGCACCTCTGCGGTGGAGGCGATCAACCAAGGTCAGGTGGACCTCGTGCTGACGGGGCCTGCGGAATATGTGGTGATCAAAGAACTGACGGACGCGCAGATTGTGGTGGCGTGGCAGCGGCCCAATTACTTTGCGCAGATCGTGACCATGTCCGAGGGGGATATTGGCTCTGTGACCGATCTCAAGGGCCAGGTTGTGACCTTTGGCTCTGTCGGGTCAACCTCGCAGCATTCGGGACCGGCGCAGGTTCTGGCGGATTTCGGGCTGGC
>JBCBWJ010000415.1:0-2362 GCA_039817165.1 Pseudomonadota bacterium
GGTGTTTTTCGTGCTGATACCATTTTGGCATCAGCGTGCGCTCATCGTGCTCGCTGCGTCCGTTGACGTCATCACGGGGCATAGCTGTCGCCCCCATGGATTTTGCGGTTTCGGGTTGGGGGCGTTTCCTGGAGCGTGGTCATCGCGACATCGATGAAGCGCGGATCCCAATCCGCCGCCTTCCAAAGGAGCGGATAGAGAATGGCCGCGATGCCGAGCACCACGAAGCTCTGGATCCAGACAAAGAGCAGGACGGATCCGAAAAGCCAGACCACGGCATACATGATCGGCAAGCCGAAGAGTTTCGGCGGGCGTACGAGACCGAGAAAGAGGGGAGAACGTTCCGCCACGGCTCATCACCCTCAGCTGAAGACCGCGGCCACGATCGTGGGCGCTGCGGCGACACCCGCGATCCCGACCAGAACCCAGAGGGCCTGGCGCAGGTCGATGATGTTGAAGAACCAACTCAGGAAGACGCCGATCACGGCGAGCGTGGCGATCACGACGCCCAGCGGGCCGGTGAGCGCATCGACGATGCCTTGCAGGAGATCCTGAATGGGCGACAGGTCAATCGATTGCGCCATCGCCGGTTCGGCGAGGGCGACGAAGACCGCGAGAACAGTCAGCATTAGGGGTATGGGCCTCATGAGTTTTCTCCTTCCAGTCTGTTGAACAGGACCAGCACCCGCTGAACGTGGGCTTGTGTCTCTCGGTAGGGTGGGATCCCGCCATGCTCTCGCACGGCTTCGGGTCCGGCGTTGTAGGCCGCGAGGGCCAGCCGCGCGTCGCGGAAGGTCTCGAGCTGTGCGGCGAGGTAGCGCGCGGACCCGTCGAGATTTGCGCGCCAGTCAGTGGCGTCGACGCCGAGGTCATCGGCGGTCTTCGGCATGAGTTGACCAAGGCCAATGGCCCCCACGCGCGACCGGGCATTGGGACTGTAGGCGCTCTCGACTTCGATGTTGGCGCGGAAGAGGAGGCGCCACTCCGTCACCGTGAGGCCGGATGCGCGCAAACCTTGATGACGGGCATAGCGCAGGGCGGTCTCATCTATGGCGGCAAGGATGTCAGGGCGCGGGATTACGACGCGTGGTGCAACGGCGGCCACGCGGAACGTAGCATCGCCCGCTTGGACCTCAGCCTCGGTGTCGTCGCCAAAGATATGCAGCGGCGCATTGGGATCGCCCTGGCCGACCCCGTCATTGTAGTTGCGGGCAAATGCCTCTTGAGAAGGTGAGGGGGAAAGCGATCCGTCGCTTTCCATCGTGAAGACCATCTGCGCCGGCGCGGCTTGAGCCGTGAAAAGCAGAAAAAGGACGCTAGTAGTCGATAATGTCGTCTTCCGCTTCAGCCAACGTGTAGGTCCAGCGCTGCCCTTCGTAGACCGGGAAGGCCACGACCGAGAAGCCGAGGTCGATGAGGAAGGAGACGAGGCCGGTGACCGTCTTGAAGGTCCGGAGCTGGATGAAGTCGCCATCCGGACGCGCCCGAGCGGTGACGAGTTCCTTCTCGACACCGTCTTCATTGACGGCGCGCAGCAGCCAAATGCCATGCCAGACCGAGTTCTTCCGGTAGGCATCCTGCTTGCAGAAAACTTCGACGCTGTGTCCGGATTCAACGAGCATTTTGAATCCCGCTTCTGTAACCACATTCGGCGCTTCTTTTCTTAAGTCTATCGCCACGGCGCGCTCTTTTCGGTCTTTGGGCGCACCGAAGCCATTGCTTCCATGAGCCATGATTACAATAATACGGTTTTGTGCGCAAGATGCGGTTTTGTCTTGCCTTAACCTTTGTTCTGAAGCATTATTACGCACGCATACGCGTTCTCCTCAAGCTCCGAAGGCCAAAGCCCATGCGCAAACAGATCACCTGTATGTGCTATGTTACTGTAGTTTTGTACTTTTCCCTGCCGGCGACGGGGCACGCCCAAGCCTGCTACGCGCCAGAGCGGCCCTTCGTGCCGACCGATCCCGACGATATCCGCGAGTACAGTGATCTGATTCGGTCTGACTTTGAGCTCTACATCAAGGACATTCAGGCGTATTTCCGCTGCCTTGAGGAGGAGCGTGGACGAGCTTTTGAGGAGGCGCGCGAAGTCAGCGAGGACTATGGGCGGTTTCTGCAAGTTGTTGGGCAGTGATCGAAAGCTCTGTCACGTAGTCTGAGATAGGCTGTCATAGGCGCTAATAGGGCAGCTTCTGAATTCTGTTCTTGGTCAAAGTGGTAGGTTTTTTGTACTGTTCGTACCGGATAAGTTGATGGATTGGATGCCCCTCCTGCCGGTTCACATTGGCAACCGTTGCGCCATGATCGGCGCAGAAAAGGAGGGACGAAAATGACAGACGTACATTTCATCGGGATCGAC
>JBCBWJ010000416.1:0-2316 GCA_039817165.1 Pseudomonadota bacterium
CAAGTATCACCTAACCTGTTGAAATCTCTGATTTCAGGCAAGGTTAGGTGAGTCAGGTTTTTGCATTTCTGCTATAGGCGCTCATCAAGCCCTTCACCCACTCGATCTGACGCGGCAGACAGATTGTGCGCAGGTCATACTGTGCCACCATCGCCGCGCGTGCGGCCTCGCCCAAGGCTTTGCGGCGCTCAGGGTCATCGAGCAACGCACTCACCCGATCCACCAGACCGTCGATATCGAAGAAATCCACCAACTCCCCGGTTTCACCATCCGTGATCACCTCACGCACCGGCTCGGTGTTGCTGGCGACAATGGCCGCCTCACAGCTCATCGCTTCCATCAAGCTCCAGCTCAGGACAAACGGATAGGTCAGGTACACATGCACCCGGCTGATCTGCAGCAGTTTGGTGAACTGGCTATGAGGGATCCGGTCGAGAAACCGCACGCGATCCCAATCGTCATCGGCAATCTGGCCGCGCACCTCGTCGATGAAAATCTGCTTCCATGTCTGCCCACTGGGCGGGCGCGAGCCGTAACTCACATCATTGCCGCCCACGATCAGCACCGTCGCCTTGGGCCGCTCGCGCAACAGCCGGGGCAGGGCGCGCATGAAGATGTGATAGCCGCGATAGGGCTCCAGATTGCGGTTCACAAAGGTGATGATCTCGTCATCGCGGCTGAGGGTCCCATGCTTTTGAAGCTGCAGCGTCACGTCAGGGTCCGGGCGCGAGGCGGCTGTGTTGATCCCGTCATGACGCACGGTGATCTTGTCGCGAAAGGGCATGGGGAAGGTGTCCGCCTGAAACCGCGTCGGGCTGATGCCCGCGTCGGCCACCTCGAAATGAACATGGTTGTGCAGGTTCTTCATCCGGATACGAAGCGCGGCCTCCAGCGTATCGGACTGCTCGAACTCGGGGTCAAACCCGGCATGGGGATAATCCGTCAGGTGATACAGCTCGCAATAGATCGCCATGCGTGCCCCGGGCCACACGTCCTTGAGGAACATCGGCTCGCCCCAGCCGGGATGGGCGAGAATCAGATCCGGCTCAAACCCTTGCGCCTTGAGGTCCCGCGCGGCCTGAAAACAGGCATGCGCGCGCGTCACCTTGGTGTCGAAATCCAAGACCCAAGGATGCGTGTTCTGACCTGCGCGGTTCGGCAGGCTATAGGGAACGAGCCGCACCCCGTTCCACATCTGCGCCTCTTTCACCCGCAAGGTGAGCGCCACACAGTCATGCCCCTGCGCGGCGAGCGCTTGGGACAGGTGCTTGTACTGCGCCGGAAAGTTCTGATGGATGAAGAGGATTTTCATGTTCGCCTGTCTTTCGTGTTCCCCATCTAAATCGGGCGGCATAACCGGGGCAAGAGTGCGTATTTGTCCTCTTTCGTGCTGGACCCCGGTTGATAACGTTCCTATCACTCGCGGGATTTAAATTTTCTAAGGCTCGGCAGACATGACGCGCTACTCCGCCGCAGACATCGAAGCGAAATGGCAAACCGCCTGGACAAAGGCGGATGTGTTCCGTGCAGAGAGGTCTGCGGACAAGCCCAAGTACTACGTGCTCGAGATGTTCCCCTACCCCTCGGGCCGCATCCATATGGGCCATGTGCGCAACTACACGATGGGCGATGTGATCGCGCGCCACCGTCTGGCCACCGGCCACAATGTGCTGCACCCCATGGGCTGGGACGCCTTCGGGCTGGCCGCGGAAAACGCCGCGATGGACAAGGGCATTCACCCCGGTGAATGGACCTATCAAAACATCGAAGACATGAAAGCGCAGCTCAAACCGCTTGGCTTCTCGCTGGATTGGTCGCGCGAAATCGCAACCTGTCACCCTGAATATTACCGCCACCAACAGGCCATGTTCATCGACATGCTCGAGGCCGGTCTGATCTACCGCAAGAACGCCGTGGTGAACTGGGACCCGGTCGACATGACCGTGCTGGCCAATGAACAGGTGATCGACGGCAAGGGCTGGCGCTCTGGCGCGGATGTGGAAAAGCGCGAGCTGACCCAGTGGTTCTTCAAGATCTCGGATTTTTCCGAGGAATTGCTGGAGGCACTTGAGGGCCTCGATGACTGGCCTGCCAAAGTGCGCCTCATGCAGGAAAACTGGATCGGCAAATCCCGCGGCATCGAGATCCCGTTCCAGCGCACCGATGGCGGCGACCCGATTGTCTGCTACTCCACCCGGCCGGACACGATGCGCGGGGCAAGCTTCATCGCCATCTCGCCCGAACACCCCGTCAGCCGCGCCTTGGCCGAAGACAACGCCGATCTGGCCGCCTTCATCGCCGAGACCCGCAAGATGG
>JBCBWJ010000417.1:0-2298 GCA_039817165.1 Pseudomonadota bacterium
CCATCATTGAAGCCATGGCCTGCGGCACGCCGGTCATTTCGACCCATGCGGGCATTTCGACCGAAGCGGTCACAGCAGCAAACGGTTTCCTATGTGCCGATCGTACGCCGGAGGCTCTGGCCACGGGGGTCCAAACGGTCCTCACCAAATCGCCGACAGCGTGGGAAGCCCTATCCCGAAATGCCAGGACCACAGCCGAACGGTTCACCTGGGGACGGGCGAGCGATGCGTTCGAGGCGGCGCTCTATGATGCTGTAAAAGACCAGTAACCATTTGATCATCCCTTGAACCAAACCATGGTGAAGAGCGGTATACTGACCATAGCCCCCTCAAGCGGAATTTCCCTATGACCGACCCCTCTTCTTCTTCATATGCTGAGATTTTTGATGATCCGGCTCACGCTGCTGACTATCGCGATGGGCCGGCGCGGTTTATGCCGGGTTATGGGGCGATGCAGCGGATGGCGGGGGTGTTGCTGCGCGAGCGTGCTGGCGCGAAAGGGAATATTTTCGTGCATGGCGCTGGCGGCGGCGCCGAGATTGAGGCGTTTGCGCGCGAAAACGCCGAGTGGCGATTTTTGGGGGTTGAGCCCGCAAAGGCCATGCTTGATGAGGCGGCCAAAAACCTGCAATCCTTAGGCGCGCGCGTGTCCTTTCATCACGGCTATGCGGAGGATGCGCCCGTTGGCCCGTTTGACGGCGCCACAAGTCTCTTGACCTTACACTTCATTGAGCCCGAAGCGCGCCGGGATACCGTCGGGCAACTTGTCCGTCGTCTGAAACCCGGGGCGCCGTTTATCTGCGCCCATGTGAGTTTTCCGCAAAGTGCGGGCGACCGTGACGTTTGGCTCGACCGGCATCAGGCTTTTAGCACCGCATCGGGCATGGACCCCGCGCTCGCCGCGGAGGGGCGGGGCGTCATCGCCGACGAGATTTACGCCCTTGATCCTGCCACGGATGAACGGATTTTGCGCGATGCCGGATTGCGGGACGTGACGGCGTTTTATGCGGCTTTCACTTGGCGCGGCTGGGTTGGCTACGCGCCCTAGCGTGGGCTGCTTCACTAAGCGCCCCTTCAAATGGTGGCCTCGGACTGCTACATCCCAGTTATGACAACACTGATCGACAAAACTGGCCTTGCCAACGGCGCCACCAAACTGCGCCATCCCGAGAAGGCGAAGCGCCCCGATACGCCCATTTTGCGCAAACCTGAATGGATCCGCGTGAAGGCGCCGGTCTCAAAGGGGTTCCGCGACACTTCCAAAATTGTCCATGACAAAGGCTTGCACACCGTGTGCGAGGAGGCCGCTTGCCCAAATATCGGCGAGTGTTGGGACAAGAAGCACGCCACCATGATGATCATGGGGGACACCTGCACCCGCGCATGCAGCTTTTGCAATGTGAAAACCGGGAAGCCTGCGCCATTGGACCCCGAAGAGCCACGCAAGGTTGCCGAGGCCGTGGCGGAGATGGGCTTGCGCCATGTGGTGATAACATCGGTTGACCGCGACGATCTTGCCGATGGCGGCGCGCAGCATTTTGCCGATGTTGTCACAACAATCCGCGCCTATAATCCGGACACAACCATTGAAATCCTCACACCGGATTTTCTGCGTAAAGATGATGCCGCAGAAGTGGTTATTGATGCGCGGCCGGATGTCTTCAATCACAATCTGGAAACGGTGCCGCGGCTTTATCTGTCGATCCGGCCCGGTGCCCGTTATTACCATTCATTGCGCCTCCTTGAAAAAGTCAAAGACCGTGATCCCACATTGTTCACCAAATCGGGTCTGATGGTTGGCCTCGGCGAAAGCCGCGAAGAGGTGATGCAAGTCATGGACGATATGCGCGCGGCCGGGATCGATTTCCTGACCAGAGGGCAATATCTGCAACCGACCCGCAAACATGCCGCCATCGATCGGTTTGTGACGCCAGAAGAATTTGCCAACTATGAGGTTCTGGCCCGCGCCAAGGGCTTTTTGATGGTTTCTTCCAGCCCCCTAACGCGGTCTTCCTATCACGCGGATGCGGACTTTGAAAAACTGCAGGCGGCACGCCGCGTCGCATCACGCATCTAAAGTGTGGGCGCAGCCCGCGTTGACAGCTATCATTTGGAATACTTTGTACAATGACAAGTTACATCCTCTATGACCTTGCTGGCCACGACCAAGATGTGCGGTTTTCGCCATTCTGTTGGCTCGCAAAATATGCCCTGAAGCACAAACAGGTGGAATTCGACACCAACGCGCTGGGCTTTCAACCCAAGGCACATTATCCGGACCCTGAATATGGCAGGCTG
>JBCBWJ010000418.1:0-2180 GCA_039817165.1 Pseudomonadota bacterium
CCGATCCGTTCATCCCCGTAGCTGTACCAGCTGCCGGATTTTTCCACCACGCCCGCCTTCACGCCCAGATCGAGCAGCTCGCCCGTTTTGGAAATGCCTTCACCGTACATGATGTCGAATTCGACCTCTTTGAACGGCGGGGCGACCTTGTTTTTGACGACTTTGACGCGGGTGGCGTTGCCGACGATTTCATCACGGTCCTTGATCGCGCCGATGCGGCGGATGTCGAGGCGCACGGAGCTGTAGAATTTCAGTGCGTTGCCGCCGGTCGTGGTTTCCGGGCTGCCGAACATGACGCCGATTTTCATGCGGATCTGGTTGATGAAGATCACGGTGCACTGGGATTTGTTGATCGACCCTGTGAGTTTGCGCATGGCTTTGCTCATCAGTCGCGCCTGGACGCCGACGGAGCTGTCGCCCATCTCACCCTCAAGTTCTGATTTGGGGGTCAATGCGGCCACGGAATCGACGATGATCATGCTGACCGCGCCCGAGCGCACCAGCGTGTCGACAATCTCCAGCGATTGTTCGCCCGTGTCAGGCTGGGAGATCAGCAGTTCATCGAGGTCCACGCCCAGTTTGCGCGCATAGACCGGGTCGAGCGCGTGTTCGGCATCGACAAAGGCACAGACACCGCCCTTTTTCTGTTCTTCGGCCACACAATGCAGGGTCAGCGTTGTCTTGCCGGAACTTTCGGGGCCGTAGATTTCCACGATGCGGCCTTTGGGCACGCCGCCGATGCCAAGGGCGATATCAAGACCCAGAGAGCCAGTCGAAGTGGACTCGATATCCTTGACCGGGTTATCGCCGCCCAGCTTCATGATAGAGCCCTTGCCGAACTGGCGCTCAATCTGCGCCAAGGCGCTGTCGAGCGCCTTTTGTTTGTCTGCTTTGGACTTGTCGTTCATTTTCAGGAGTTCTGCCGTTGCCATGTTGTTTCCTTTCTTATTCCACACCCTGTCAGGGGCGTCCATCGCTGCTTTCGTTCACCTCTTGTTCCGGTTTCTATGGATACAAAAAGAGAACAATTCAAGAAAAAACTGAGTGACCCTGACTTTTTATGGATATGGTTAAAGATGTGTTTAGAAGGGTGAAGAAAACGTGCAGGAACGCGTGGACAGGTCGATATGTTGATGTTTCACAAGGCAAAATTGGTTTTGCTGGCGGTGCCCAAAACCGGCACCACGGCCTATGCCAATGCTCTGGAACCGCTGGCCACGATGATTGTGCGCGACCCTCCGGAGCTCAAACATGCGCCGGTCTATCGCTACAACCGGTTTTTCCGACCGATGTTCGAGAAATTCGTAGGCGAGGATCTGTGCGTCGTGGCAGTGATGCGCGAACCGGTGGATTGGCTGGGCAGTTGGTATCGCTATCGCAAGCGGCCGTTTCTGGACGGGCAGCAGACCAGCACCAAGGACGTCAGTTTCGATGCTTTTGTGGACGCCTATTGCACGGGAGATACGCCGCCCTTTGCCAATGTGGGCCATCAGGCGCGGTTTTTGCGACCCCATCAGAATGGCACGCAGGTGACCCATGTGTTTCGCTACGACGATCAGGCCGGGTTGACGGCGTTTCTGGAAGAGCGGTTGGAGACGCAGATCAACACCGAAGTGGTGAATGCCTCGCCGCCGGAAAATCTTGATTTATCAGACGCTACAGAGGCAAAGCTCAAGCGGAAATTCGCGCTTGACTTTGAGGTTTACGAGAGCATTCGGGGGGGTGGGGTTTATACGCCGCCTCCGCCGCCAGAGACGTAACCGATGGCAAAAGGGTCTCTGCCCCCAAGCGTTGAAGCCATACGCTTCACCGGTTTCCCCCGGAGTATTTTTGGCAAGATGAAAGACGCAGGCGTGGTCTGTCCGTGTCGGCTTTTGGCCGACTTAGAACGGGATTTCGTCGTCGTAGTCGCGCGATGGGGCGGGGGCGGCGCTGCCTTGGGACGGTGCCGGGCCGCTGTCATAGCCCACGGATCCGTAACTGTCGCCTTGGCCGCCGCTGGAGCCGCGCGAATCGAGCAGGGTCATCTCACCTTTGTAGGGGCGCAGCACAACTTCTGTTGAATAGCGGTCCTGACCGGATTGATCCTGCCATTTGCGCGTTTCGAGCTGACCTTCGAGATAGACCTGAGAGCCTTTGCGCAGATACTGTTCGGCGATGCGGCCCAGGGGTTCGTTGAA
>JBCBWJ010000419.1:0-2072 GCA_039817165.1 Pseudomonadota bacterium
GACCGCCCCGGCATCGCGCTCGGCGTCCTCAGCGCGGACTGCGCGCCGGTGCTCCTCGCCGATGCCGAAGCGCAGGTGATCGGCGCGGCCCATGCCGGGTGGCGCGGGGCGCTGGACGGCGTGCTCGAGGCCACGGTCGACGAAATGGTGCGCTTGGGCGCCCGGCGCGACCACATTCACGCGGTGATCGGCCCGTCGATTTCGCAAGCCGCCTACGAGGTGGGTCCGGAGTTTTTCGACACCTTCACCCAAGAGGACCCGGGCACAGACCGGTTCTTCATCCAAGGCACAGGCGACCGCCAGCATTTTGACCTGCCGGGCTACGGCCTCAGCCGGTTGCGGGCGGCGGGCGTGGGCCATGCCGAATGGACGCGCCACTGCACCTACTCGGACGCAAGCCGGTTTTTCTCCTTCCGCCGGACCACCCATGCCGGCGAGGCCGATTACGGCCGGTTGATCGCGTCCATCCGGCTTTAACCACCCGTTAGGAATTGCGGCCTGCGCGGCGGATCTGTGCCCAATTTTTACCCATATTTACCGGACTGAACGTGCCGTATCCCGGCTCAGACCCTTTGTTTTCATAGTGCGCAGCGCCATCCCGCAAAAAGCACGGAAAATGACCTCAAACGGCAAAAACCGCATTGCAGCCCAACCCACGCCGCAAAGTTCCGCGAAGTTTGACCGCATAACAAAGTGTCCCCGCACAGGGGGCCTCGAGCAAAGGAACACGACATGAAAACCCGCTGGATGAAAGCCGTCCTCGACAACAGCGCACAGCCGACGCCGGCCCTGCCATTCGACCGCTCCGTGCGGTTTGCCAAGCGATCTGCGCCTCTGTTCCGGGTGGCCTGACCCACCACACCCCCTTTTTGGGCGGTTTGATTCGGGCAGGTCGCATTTGGAATTTTGTTCCAAATGTGGCGCGACATATGGGCAAGGGGCAACAGTCCTGCCGAAAGGCGGGCATTGTGCGGAATTGTACGACAGTGAGGTCTGAAATTTGACTGAACTGTGCCGAATGTAGGATGCAGTTCAGGCACAAAAAGACAGTAACTAGTCCTTCTGTCGTTGTCGGTGGGGGCCGACGCGGTTGTGACGACCTGAGTTAAGGTGACGCAACATGGTAGCCCCGTCTGACGCCGCATATTATTCGGCGACCCGTTCCTCGTTCCGCGCCCGTCCTGAGGGGGCAACCCCCCAGCAGCCGGTGCGCAAACCGCTGACAATGCGCAAATACAACATTGTCTCTTTGACCGCCTCGGGCGAGGTGAAACGCTCCGATCAGATCGGTCCGGCCATGCCGATATTCGAGGCCGCCTTTTCCGCATTTGCTCATGGCACGATCATCGCCACCGAAACCGGCCCCGTCGCCGTAGAAGATCTCGAACCCGGGATGCGCATCATGACCCTGTCCGGCCGGTCAGAGCCGCTCTTGTGGGTTGGCGCGATGACATTGGTGCCGCGCTCGGATGACCTGCCCGAAGGCGGCAGCCTCACCCGCATCACCGCAGACAGCTATGGCATCGGGCGGCCCCATGCAGACCTTATGGCAGGCCCGGGTGCACGGCTCTTGCTGCGGCGTCCCGCGCGGTTTTCCATCTCGGGCGATGAGCGCCCGCTCACGCCCGCCAGCCGGGTGGCCGATGGCGTGACCGCCATAGAGATTGTGCCGCCCACGCCGGTCACGGTCTATCACCTTTGCTTGCCCAAACACGCCGTGATTTCCGCCAACGGGCTGGACGTGGACAGCTTTCACCCCGGCGCGGGCTTTGAACGCAATATGGGGCCGAACATGCTGACGCTGTTTTTGTCGTTCTTTCCGCATGTGAAAGAGGCGCGTGATTTCGGTCCGCTGGCGCATCCGCGTCTGCCCTTTGGCACGTTTGACAGCGCAGCAGAGCTCGCCTAGGCCGCGCGGGTCAGGCGGGCTGGATCAAGCGAAATAGATCAGGCAGAGCGGCTCATCCGCTCTTCAAGCACGTCAAACGGCACGCCGGGTTCATCCTTGGCGCCGCGGATCACCAGCGAGGTTTTGACGCTGACCACATTCTCGGCCGCCGTCAGTTCCTCGG
>JBCBWJ010000041.1:0-11453 GCA_039817165.1 Pseudomonadota bacterium
CCGCATTCGCGCGGCCTTCCCGGATCAGGCGTTCACCGTGGTGGCGCGCGGGCGGGACTTGCCCAATGACATTCTGGTCGCGCGTCAGGACATCGACGCGGACGTGTTGGAAAAGGTCGCCAATGCGTTTCTCAATGATGCGGACACGCTGATGGCGGCGGTGCTGACGGGCGAGGACAACCAGAAATACGATGGCGGGTTTTTCCTGACCGAGGTGGACGATGCGGATTACGATTACGTCCGGGACATGTACAAAACCATCGGTGTCGACACGTCGTCTTTCGTGGGTGACTAAAATCGCAACCCGCACCAAAGAGGGTGGCAGCGCGTCTGCCGCCCCCCACCCCACAGACGCACGCGCCCCGGCACATGGTACGCAGATCATCACCGCGCGGGGGCTGAGCAAAGCCTATGGGTCAAAGCCGCCTGTGCTGGAGGGGATCGATCTGAGCCTCAGGGAGGGCGAGCGCGTGGCGCTCATTGGCTCGAACGGGTCGGGCAAATCCACCTTGCTCAAATGTCTGATCGGACTGCACCCGATCTCGGCAGGCGAAATGGACGTGATGGGCGACACCTTTACCTCTGCATCGCCTGCGCGGGCATGGACACAGATCCGGCGCAAGACCGGGGTGGTGTTTCAAAACCACTGTCTGGTGCGGCGGCGGTCGGTGTTGTCGAATGTGATCCATGGTTTGCTGGGTCAGGTCGGCAGTTGGCGGGGGTTCTCGCAGGCGGTCGCGCCACAAAGCTGGCGCGAGGCGGCGATGCAAGCCTTGGCGGAAGTCAACCTGTCTGAATTTGCCGAGCACCGCGCCGATGCGCTGTCAGGTGGGCAACAGCAACGGGTGGCGATTGCCCGCGCGCTTGTCCGACAGCCGCAGATCCTGATTGCGGATGAACCGGCGGCGAGCCTCGATCCGGTGTCGGGTCGGGACGTGATGGAGCTTTTTGCCCGACTGTGCCGCGACCGGGGGATCACGCTGTTCTTTACCTCTCATGACATGGAGCATGCGCGCGCTTTTTCGGATCGCACGTTGGCCCTGCGGCGGGCGCGGGTTTTTATTGATCGGCCCAGCGCGGCCATCACGACGCGTGATTTGCAGGAGACGTTTGATGGCTGAGGCCCGGCTGCACGCGGTGCCGGATCGGTGGTCTGGCCTGTCGCCAATCAAATTCGTTCTGATGGTCGCGGTGCTGGCGCTGATCATTGCGTCGATGACGCAGGTGGCGCCGACGCCCAAGCAACTGGCCGACGGGGTGCCGGGAATGATCCGGCTGACCGACAGGATGATGCCGCCGAATATGGACCCGGTGTTT
Source organism: Pseudomonadota bacterium (assembly GCA_039817165.1). GTDB lineage: Bacteria > Pseudomonadota > Alphaproteobacteria > Rhodobacterales > Rhodobacteraceae > Roseovarius. Next base: position 1,318 of record JBCBWJ010000041.1, read on the forward strand.
CTGACGCGCGTGTTCTGGCGCATCGTGGAGACGTTTCAGATCGCCCTTGTGGGGGCGGCCATCGGGATTTTGCTGAGCCTACCCATCGGGTGGCTGGCCGCGCGGGGTGTCACGCCTTTGGGTGCGGGTGGCTATCTGGTCAAGGCGTTTGTGTCCCTGTTGCGCACGATCCCCGATCTGGTCTGGGCACTGATTTTTGTGGCCACTGTGGGCCTTGGCGCGGTGGCGGGCACGATGACGATCATCGTCGACACCATTGGGTTCTGTGGCCGGTTTTTCGCCGAGGCGATTGAGGATGCGGAAAAGGAACCGCAGGAGGCGCTGTCGGCCATCGGGGCCAGCCGGGTGTCGATTTTCCTTGGGGCCATTTTGCCGGACACCGCGCCGTCGATGATCAACACCTCGCTCTTTGCGCTGGAGAAGGCCGTGCGGTCATCGGTGGTGCTGGGGCTGGTGGGTGCGGGGGGCATTGGGCAAGAGCTCAAGGTCGCGTTTGATCTGTTTCAGTATCAGAATGCATCGACCATCATACTTGCGATCTTCGTCGTTGTGCTGGTGATGGAATACGTGACGGATCGGTTGCGGGCGAGCCTTCAATAGGCGGGCAAAGCGCTACAGGATCTGGCCTAGGAATTCCTGCGTTCTGGGGTCTGTGGCCTCGGTAAAGAACGTGGCGGGGGGCCCGTGTTCCACGATCACGCCGCGGTCGGTGAAATAGATGTGGTCGGCGACTTCGCGGGCGAACCCCATTTCGTGCGTGACGAGAATGCAGGTCATCCCCTCTTCGGCCAGTTCGCGGATGGTGACGAGCACCTCCTTGACGGTTTCGGGGTCAAGCGCGGCTGTCACCTCATCAAAGAGCATGACATCGGGGTTCATCGCCAGCGACCGCGCGATGGCGACGCGCTGTTGCTGGCCGCCCGAAAGCTCACCGGGGTAGCTGTTTTCCTTGCCGTCCAGCCGGACCTTTTTGATCAGGGCGCGGGCGCGGGTTTCGACCTCTGATTTGTCCTCTTTGAGGACTTTCAAAGGCGCCATCATTACGTTTTCCAGCGCGGTCTTGTGCGGGAAGAGGTTGTATTGCTGAAAGACCATGCCGACCTTTTTGCGCAGTTCCAGCTTGTCGAGATTGGCGTCGTGCACCTCTTGGCCCTCGACGGTGATCGACCCGCCCTGGATGTCGTTGAGACCATTGATGCAGCGGATAAGGGTGGATTTACCGGAGCCTGAGGGGCCGATGATGCAGATCACCTCGCCTTTCATCACGTCGAGCGAGACGCCCTTGAGCACCTCCAACGCGCCAAAGCTTTTGCGCACCTCCTTGAGGGAGACGATGGGTTGGTCAGCAGTCCAGTTGGATGTGGAGGTCATAGTTTCACCGCGAATTTACGCTCCAGCCGCATGGTGAGCCGGGCAATGGGATAGCAGTAGATAAAAAACATGATGAGCGCGAAGCCGAAGAAGGGGACCAGAAGTTCGGGATGGTTGTCTTCGGCCTCCATCGCCTGACGGCTGAGCGTGATGATCTCTTCTATGCCGAGAAGGCTGCACAGGGGGGTGGCCATGGTGAGGATCGCGTACCAGTTCATCCACGGGGGCAGCATGCGTTTGAAGCATTGCGGCAGGATGATCTGCCACAGGATTTGACGCCGCGAGAAAGCGAGGCTTTCGGCGGCTTCCCATTGGGCCGTGGGCACGGATTGTACCGCGCCGCGCACCACCTCTGAGATATTGGCCATGACCGGCAGGCTGAGGCCAAAGACGCCTTTCATCCAGTCGGGGATGCGGATTGTCTGCCCGAAGACTGTGATCTCGAACGGGAGTGCGAGGAGCACGATGAAGAGCAGCACGAGCCAAGGGGAATTGCGGAAAAGTTGCGTGGTGAACCAGGCGAACATGCGCAGGGGTTTGAGCGGCGAGATTTGGGCAAGGCCGAGGGCGGCGCCAGCGACGGTGCCGATGGCCATGGCCAGCACCGAGATCAGCACGTTGAAGAGGAAGCCCGACCACAACAGGAACGGCATCCAGCGCCACAGCGCGTCAAACGCATCGCCGGTGCTGAAGCGCGATTGGGCGTAGGCCAGTGTCGGCCAGACGAGCATCAGGGCGATCATGGCGAAGGGTGTCCACCACGGCAGCGCGGCCAGCCAGCGGGTGAAGATGTAGCCATCGGGCACATGCGCGGCAGTGTTGAACGGTTTGAGAACCGCCATGCCGCCCCGCATGTGTCTGGGCGTGGGCGCGTTGATGCCGGGGATGCGCCTCATGTGCCGTAGCCCGGAATTTTCATCGAGCGTTCCCAGCGGTCCATGCCGAAGACGAGGATCGCGACAAGGCCCACATAGGCCACGAAGAGCAGGAGCATGGTGGGATATTGCGCGGAAGGGTAATCATTCCAGATGGTGACGGAGTGATAGAGCAGTTCGGGCACGGCGATGGCGAAGGCCTGTGTGGTGGTCTTCACAAGGTTCACGAGGTTGTTGTTGAGCGCGGGCAGGCAGACGCGGAAGGCGAGCGGCAACACCACGTAGATGTAGGTTTGCAGCCGCGAGAAGCCCAAGGATTCTGACGCCTCGACCGTGCTTTCGGGGACGGCCTCGATCCCTGCGCGGAAGATTTCCACGTTGAAGGCCCCGGCGAAGAAGCTCAGCGATATGATGGCCCAGCCCACGTTGGAAATGATCGGTTCGACCGTCCAGCCGTCATCGCCCGGAACCACGGGAGTGAATTGGCCCAGCGCGAAGTAGAAAAACAAGAGTTGCACCATGGGGGGCGTGTTGCGGAAGAACTGAATGTAGCCTTGCACGATGGCGCGGGTGATGACGGATTTCGCGCCCTGCATCCATGCGCCCACAAGACCGATGAGCACGGAAAAAATCAGGCACATGACGCTCAGTTTGATCGTCATCCAGAGGCCGGACAGAATCTTGTTCTGCTGGCGCTCTTCGTACATCCATATAAAATTCCAGCGCGGCGCGTCGGCCGCAAGCTCACGGAAGAACTCTTCCATTCACGCCCACCCCAAATGGTTTGCGCCCTCCCGATGTCTTTCGGAAGGGCGCGGTGTGGTGATTATTCCGCCAGCCAGTCGCTGTAGCGCTCTGCCTTGTCCTTGAGATAGGCGGTGGGCTGAATGCCCCACTTCTCTTCGAGCGCGATCAGCGTGCCCTCTTGGTGCCATGTGTACTGCATGCCGGACATGAAGTTGCCAAAGACACAGTTCTTTTCTTCCAGCGGCACGGCGAGCGCCCATGGGTTGTCATCCTCGGAGGCCAGCGGCATCTCGAACTCGTCCCAGTTGCCGGAGGCGAGGTCAGAGCCGATGGAGCTGTCATCATAGACCCAGGCCACGCATTTCTTGTCGCGCAGGGCCTGTTTGGCCTCCGCGTTGCCGGTGAAGGCCACGACCTCGACATCATAACGCTCTTCCACGATCTGGTTGTAGAACGCACCCTGCTTGCCGCAGACCTTCTTGCCGCTCAGATCTGTCCAATCGCTGAAATCGAGCGCGATGGGCGACATGACGTTGGTACCGGACGTGTAGTAGTTCGGGCCGACAATGCCCACGATCTCACGACGGTCGGCGCGGTCGGACATGGTGGCGATCATCAGGTCGATCTTGCCCTGTTCCAGAAACTGCATCCGGTTGGAGGACTGCACAGCGACCAGTTCGAGATCGACGCCCATGGCGCGGGCCACATCGGCGGCCATGTCAATTTCCATGCCCACGATATTGCCGTCTTCGTCGCGGAAGCCCCATGGCTTGTAATCGGCCTTCACGCCCACGATGAGCGTGCCACGCTCCATCACGGCGTTCCAGCGTTCATTCGTGCATTCGGCCAGAGCGGCGGTGGTCGAGAACGCGGCCAAGGCCACGGCACTGACGGTGGTTTTCATAAGTGTTTTCATTGCTTTACTCTCCCTGAGGTTTTTGATCTTTTTTCCGGGCGGGCCGGTCCCGCCAGTACTCGTTCAGTTTGTGGTTTTGCCGTTCTACCGCGGCAATATGCTCTAGAGCCTCATGGCCCCTTGCCCGGATCACCATATCCAGCAGGGTTTCAAACACCAGCATGGACGGCACGTGCGAGGGGAAAAACTGTGGGCTTTCCGTGCCCACGTAGAAACTTTGACCGGCCAGCGCCGCGAAAGGCGACAGGGCGTTGTCGGTGATCGCAATGAGCGGCACGTCGCGGGCCGTGACATGGGTGGCCATATCGACGGCGCGGGCGGCATAGGGGCTCATCGACACCACAAGGCAGGCGTCCTGGGGCGTGAGCGTTGCCAGTTCCGACGACAGGCTTTCGCCCGAACGCCCCAGACCCGACCAGCCGGTGAGCGACATGTTGGCGATGTAGGCGGCGTAGTCTGTGAGGCCGCGCGCGCTCATCTCTCCGATCAGGACAACACGGCGGGCATGGGCCAGCGTCTTGGCCGCGCGGTCCAGTTTGGTGGCGTCGATCCTGTCCAGAAGCCCTTGTACATTGCGCATCATGGCGGCGGCATGCTGTTCGATCAAAGACAGCGTTTCGGGCGCCTCGTCCGAGACCATGGCCTGAGCGCGATCGGCCAGGGCGGTGCTGGCGGGCAGCACCTGATTGCGGCACAGCTCGCGCAGGCTGTCATAGCTGTGCAGGCCGATGGCGTGGGCAAGACGCGTGAATGTGGGCGCGGGCAGGTTCGCCTCTTGGGCAACGAAGCGCTGTGACCGTGTGGCGATGTCGCCGGGGCGTTCCACGACAAACCGGGCCGCGCGGCGCAACTGCGGGCTCAGGCCCTGCAATCGCTCTGGCGTGAGGTCTTCCAGCCGGACAGGAGGGGTGTGGCCCATATTTTTGTTGCGTTCCTTTCACGTGTTGAGATGATTGAATTGAAAATTTCAGGATTCGTCAACACATATGGCCGCGTCCCAACCCCAGCTTCCCCAACAAGCCTCTGTCGTCGTGATCGGCGGTGGGATTATGGGCTGTTCGACGCTCTATCATCTCGCAAAGATGGGGGTAAGCGATGCGATCTTGCTGGAACGCAACGCGCTGACCTCTGGCACAACCTGGCATTCGGCAGCACAGGTGCGGGCGCTGCGGCATTCGCGCAACCTGACCCGGATGATCCAGTACTCTGTTGATCTTTATGCGCAGTTGGAGGCGGAGACGGGGCAATCGGTCGGGTGGATCCAGAAAGGATCGCTGTCGATTGCCACCAACCCGGACCGGCTGACGCATATCAAACGGCAAGAGGCGCTGGCGCATGCCTATGGCATTGATGCGGTGTCTGTCAGCGCCGGCGAGGCGAAAGACCGTTGGCCGCTGATGAACGCGGAGGACGTATTGGGCGCGGTGTGGTCGCCGGATGACGGGCGCGTGTCGCCGTCGGATGTGTGCGCGGCTTTGGTCAAGGCGAGCAAGGGTCTGGGCGCGACAATCTTTGAGACCACGGGCGTGACTGGCATCCTGACCGAGGGCGGCCGGATCAAAGGCGTCGAGACCAGCCAAGGTGTGGTGAGGTGCGATGCGGTGGCGCTGTGCACCGGGTTGTGGTCACGCGAGGTGGGTGCAATGGCGGGGGCCGAGGTGCCCGCGCTGGCCTGTGAGCATTTTTACCTGCTGACCAAGCCCATCGACGGGATCGAGGGCAACATGCCCACGCTGAGCGATCACGACAACCATCTCTATATCCGCGATGACAGTGGTGGGCTTTTGGTCGGGTGTTTCGAGCCCATGGGTAAACCGATCAAGCCCGGTGTTCTGAACGAGGATTTCGCGTTTGGCCTCTTGGCAGAGGATTGGGATCATTTCGAGCCGATGATGGAGAACGCATTGCACAGGCTGCCTGCGCTGGAAACGGCAGAGGTGAAGATGCTGCTGAACGGCCCCGAAAGCTTTACCCCCGATGGGACATTCATGCTGGGCGAAACGGCGGAGACGCGGGGGCTGTTCCTTGGGTGCGGGATGAATTCTGTGGGTATGGCCGCGGGCGGCGGGGCGGGCATGAACCTTGCACATGCGATTGTGCATGGGCACACGGCCTATGATTTGTCGGAGGCGGATGCGAAGCGGTTTGCGCCTGTGTTCAATTCCATTGACCATCTGATGGCCCGCGCGCCGGAGATTTTGGGCACGCATTACGACATCGCCTATCCCGGCAAACAGCTGCGGAGCGCGCGTGACGTGCGGCGGCTTCCGCTGGACCGGGAGTACCGCGCGGCCGGGGCGCATTTCGGGCAGGTCTATGGCTGGGAACGGCCGCTTTATTTTGACAAGACGGCCGAGCCGGACCTGACGTTTGGCCGCCCTGACTGGTTTGATCAGGTGGGCGCCGAGGTGCGCGCGGCCCATGAGCGCGCCGCGATCTTTGACGCCTCTCCCTTTGGCAAGATCGAGGTGGAAGGGCCGGACGCAGAGGCGTTTTTGCTGCATGTCTGTGCGGGCCATATGGCGCGCCCGCCGGGGTCGGTGATTTACACTGCCATGCTGAATGCGCGGGGCACCTTTGAAAGCGATTTGACAGCGCAGCGGATCACGCAGACCCACTATCGCCTGTTCGTGGGCACGGGCGCGATCAAGCGGGATCTGGCGTGGCTCCGCCGGCATGCGGAGGGGTTTGACGTGGTGCTGGCCGACAACACGGAAAAATACGCGGTGCTGGGGTTGATGGGGCCGGAGGCGGCGCGAATTGTGCGTGACTGCGGCGCGCCAGAGCTGAGCGAGCTGGGCTATTTCAAAGTGGGGCCTGCCCATGTCGCGGGCAAACATGTGCGGGCCGCGCGGATGTCGTATGTGGGTGAGGCCGGTTGGGAGATCACCTGTTTGTCAGAGAACGCCCCTGCGATCTATGCCGCGTTGACCGCGCAGGGTGCGGTGCCTGCGGGGCTTTTTGCACAGACCTCCATGCGGATCGAAAAAGGGTTCTGCGCCATGGGGCACGAGCTTGATGGGGATGTGACGCCGGTTGAGGCGGGTCTCGGGTTTGCGATGCGCCGGTCGGGCGGGTTCATCGGGGCTGAGGCGTGCAGGGCAGAGGGCAAAGTGCCGCGCGTGCTGTCGCTGGTGTTTGAGGACCGCGCGGCCGTGCCCATCGGTCATGAGCCGATCTATTTGGACGAGGCGATCATAGGGCAGACCAGCTCTTGCGCGTTTGGGTACCGGGTTGGTGCGCCGGTGGCGCTTGGCCATGTGAGCACGCCGCTGGAAAACGGCACACGGGTCAAGGTGGATATTGCGCGGGTGCGCTACGATGCCGTCGTGACAAACGGGCCTGTGTTTGACCCGGCGGGCGCGCGGATGAAGGTCTAGCCTGGCAGTGCCGACGCCATCTTTCCAAGGCGGTCAGGAAATCTGACCAGCGCTGTTGCCGATAGGAAACCTTCGGGCTAGTTTCCCGCGAACCGCATACCTCGGTATGCGCAAACGGCATCGGGGGAGGAGCACCTTATGGGACAACGTATCGACAAAAATGGCCTGCAGGTGGATCCGCGCCTCGCCGAGTTTTTGGACAATCGCGCCCTGCCCGGCAGTGGCGTCACGTCTGAGGCGTTCTGGAACGGGTTTGCGGATCTGGTCACGAGCCTGGCACCCAAGAACAGGACCCTGCTGGCGCGGCGCGACGAGGTACAGGCACAGGTGGATGCCTGGCATGTGCGCCACCGCAACCAGCCGCATGATCATGAGGGGTACAAGGCGTTCCTCAAAGAGATCGGCTATCTGGTCGAAGAGGGCGGCGATTTCGAGATCGAGACCCAGAATGTAGACCCTGAGATCGCGCTTGTGCCGGGGCCGCAACTTGTGGTGCCGATCACCAATGCGCGCTATGCGCTCAATGCTGCGAATGCCCGGTGGGGCAGTTTGTATGACTGCATGTATGGCACCGACGCGATGGGATCGCACCCGCCCAAAGGGGGCTATGACCGGGGCCGCGGTGCGCGGGTTGTGGCGCGGGCGCGGGTGTTTCTGGATGATGCGTTTCCGCTGGTGGGGACCAGCCATGCCGATGTCCGGCGCTATCACGTGCAGGACGGGGCGCTGATCGTGGATGGCTGCCCGTTGGCGGAGCCGGAGAAGTTCGTGGGCTATCGCGGGAACCCGCGTGCGCCGGATGCCGTGCTTTTGCGCAATCATGGCCTGCATGTGGAGCTGATCTTTGACCGGGCGCACTTCATCGGCTGCCGGGATCAGGCGCTGCTGGCGGATGTGCAGATCGAAAGCGCGGTGTCGGCCATTATGGATTGCGAAGATTCCGTGGCTTGTGTGGATGCCGAAGACAAGGTGCTGGCTTATGACAATTGGCTGGGCCTGATGCAGGGCAACCTTGAGGCCGTCTTGGAGAAGGGCGGCAAATCTGTGACCCGGCGCCTCAGTGAGGACCGTCACTATACCGCAGCGGATGGCGGTGATCTGACCCTCAAGGGCCGAGCGCTGATGTGGGTGCGCAACGTGGGGCATCTGATGACCAACCCTGCGATTTTGGATGCCGAGGGCGAAGACATTCCCGAGGGGATCATGGACGCGGTGATCACCACGCTGATCGGCATGCATGACCTGCAACGCGAAAGCGGCAATTCGGTGCATGGGTCGATCTATGTGGTGAAGCCGAAGATGCACGGGCCGGAGGAAGTGGCCTTTGCCGACGAGATATTCACGGCCGTTGAGGCGTTTCTTGGCCTGCCGCAATACACCGTCAAGATCGGCATCATGGATGAAGAGCGGCGCACCTCGGTCAACCTCAAGGAATGCATCAGGGCGGCCAAGCATCGTGTCGCGTTCATCAACACGGGCTTTCTGGACCGCACCGGGGACGAGATCCACACCAGCATGGAAGCGGGCCCGTTCAGCCGGAAGGATTTCATCAAACGCAAGGCGTGGATTGGCGGCTATGAAAACCAGAATGTGGATATCGGGCTGGAATGCGGGCTGTCGGGCAAGGCGCAGATCGGCAAAGGCATGTGGGCCATGCCGGATATGATGGCTGCGATGATGGAGCAAAAGATCGAGCATCCGAAATCCGGGGCCAATTGCGCTTGGGTCCCCTCGCCGACCGCTGCGACCTTGCATGCGCTGCACTACCATGCGGTCGACGTGTTTGCCGCGCAGGCCAAGCTCAAGGCCGGCGGGCGGCGGGCTTTTGTGGACACGCTCTTGGACATTCCGGTGGCGAGTTATCGGAAATGGTCCAAGGCGCAAATCCTGAAGGAAGTGGAAAACAACGCGCAAGGGATTTTGGGCTACGTGGTGCGATGGATTGATCACGGGGTGGGCTGTTCCAAGGTGCCTGACATCAACGATGTGGGCCTGATGGAGGATCGCGCGACCTGTCGGATCAGTTCGCAGCATATTGCCAACTGGCTGCATCACGGGGTGGTCAGCGAGGCGGAAGTGATGGCCGCAATGCAGAAGATGGCGCAGGTCGTGGACCGGCAGAACGCGGATGATGGCACCTATCACCCGATGGCGCCGGGCTTTGAGGGGATTGCCTTTCAAGCGGCGTGTGATCTGGTGTTCAAAGGGCGGGAGCAGCCGGCGGGGTATACCGAACCCGTGCTGCACAGACGTCGGTTGGAGCTTAAAGCGGCGCAAGGCTAGGCGCATAATCGGAGGGACAAGACATGGCGGAAATTTCACTCAACCGGGCGCGCAAGATCATTCGCGCAGCCCTTGCCAAAGGGCGCGAAGAGGGGTTCAAGCCGCTCTCTGTGGTGGTGCTGGACACCGGCGGGCATCTCAAGGCGTTTGAACGCGAAGATGGGGCCTCTCCGGGGCGGTTCGGGATTGCCCATGGCAAGGCCCATGGCGCGATCATGCTCGGGATGGCCGGACGGGCGCAGATGGCGCGCGCCGATCAGCAAGCCTATTTCATGGCGGCGATGAACGGGCTTTACGGGGGCAAGCTGGTGCCTGTGCCCGGCGGCGTTCTGGTGCGCGACAGCAGTGACAAGATTGTCGGTGCGGTGGGCGTGACCGGCGACACGTCCGACAATGATGTGGTCGCGGCGGTGGCGGGCATTGAGGCGGTCAACCTGAAGGCTGAAGACTAAACACCACCCGCCCCACGACGCCCGAAATTTGTGCAAGGCCGTGAAACGCTGGCCGGTCTGCGCCTATGTTGAAAAGGTGTGATCTTATGGTCTGATTTCTGTTACATGCCGC
>JBCBWJ010000420.1:0-1876 GCA_039817165.1 Pseudomonadota bacterium
GCGCCGACCGAGTTCATTGACCGCTATACTGGCGTGTTCGATGCCGGATGGGACGTGATGCGCAAGCAGCGGCTGCAGCGCGTGATCGAGCTTGGCCTTGTGCCGGCGTCGACAAAGTTGGCCCCCGTCCACCCCGACCATCGCGCCTGGAATGACCTCACTTCTAAAGAAAAGGCCGTCGCGGCGCGCGCGATGCAGGTGAATGCCGGGATGATGGAAGCCGCCGATCACCACATCGGACGGCTGCTGGATCATTTGAAATCGATCGGTCGCCTGGATAACACCATCGTTGTTGTCACGTCGGACAACGGCGCAGAATCCGGGGTCACATCGTTTGAAGACTTTCTGCCGAGCCTTCTTTTGAGCGGCATACACCGTCTGGAAGGGTTTGATACTTCGCCAAAGAATATGGGGCTGCCGGGAAGCCTGACGGCGATCGGTCCGGAATGGGCTTCGGTTGAGGCATCGCCCCTCAGTCTTTACAAATTCTATTCCAGCGAAGGCGGTCTCCGCGTCCCGTTGGTGATTGCCGGCCCTGGCATTACGGCCACCGGGGTCCAACACGCTCCAGTCCACGTGGCCGATCTGATGCCCACGCTGCTCGACGCCGCTGGTGTCGACTACAAGGCAGATCAGCTCTATGGGCGGAGCATCCTGCCGGTTCTTGCCGGCCAAACGACCGAAGGCCGGGCTGAGCCCCGTAGTTTTGGCGTCGAAGTGAGCGGCAACGCGGCGCTCTACCGCGGCAATTGGAAACTCGTGCGGACAGCGCTGCCGCGCGGTGATTTCGAATGGCGGCTTTTTGACCTTTCAAAAGATCCCGGTGAAACCACCGATTTAGCGGGTGAAAACCCCGCGTTGTTCAAAGAGCTACGCGCTGAATATCAAACCTATGTGGAAAAGGTCGGCGTATTCGAAGTTGGCCGGGAGGACTACGCGCAAAAGCAGCTGTTCGCCAACCTTCTGGACCGCTCAATTAACACATACTGGCCGCACCTGGCAGGTCTCGCGTTGATCCTACTGCTCGGCCTCTACGGATTGTACCGCATGATCCGGATGGCATTTCCTCGCCCGGCTCACTGAACCTCGCTCTTCCGAATAACGCCTCGGCTCGGGGCACGGTTTCCAAAAGGTCGACTTGGAGAAATGACATGACCTGGATAATCATCACGCTCGTCGTCTTGGCCGTTTTGGCGATCCTTACATACGTCTATTTGCCCTCGTTCTTGCGCCTGCTGGGCATCCACCGCCATTACACCATCCCCGATTTCGACATGAGGGGCCGGCGGGCGCTCGTCGTCTGCACCAATCATGATCGGATGGATCCCACGAAGAGGCGAACCGGTGCGTTCGGATCCGAATTCACCGTGCCCTATTACGCGTTTGTCAACGCGGGCATGGACGTTGACATGGCCTCGCCGAAGGGCGGCGTCATTCCGATCCAGCCCTGGTCGTGGTCCTGGCCTCTGGCAGCGCATGACGACAAGCGCTTTATGGCCGACAAAAAAGCGATGCATGATCTCAAGAACTCCAAAGCCATCGCCGATCTCGACCCCAACGACTATGATGTGATCTTCATGGCCGGCGGCTGGGGCGCGGCCTATGACCTGATGCAGAGCGAAGAGCTGGCCGACTTCGTCACCCGGGCAAACGCGCAGGGTAAGTACCTCGGCTCCGTCTGCCATGGCGCTTTGGGTTTGTGCAGTGCCAAAGGCCTGGACGGCGAACCTTTGGTCAAGGGCCGCCGCGTGACCGGTGTGACCAATAACCAAATCAATACGTTCGGCATCGCGATCACGCCCAAGCACCCTGAGGACGAACTGAAAAAGGCTGGCGCGATTTACGAGTGTCAGCACGCCTTTCGCGATCCGTTCGC
>JBCBWJ010000421.1:0-1723 GCA_039817165.1 Pseudomonadota bacterium
GGTTCACTGTCGCGTCAGATTGCCCTGACGTGGGAAGGCTTTGCAAGTGGCGAAGCGGCGTCGCAGCGTCATAAGGTCCCAAAACCCGCTAAATTGGCGTTTTCGCTCTGAATTACGCCGGGTTTCGATTGAAGATTTTGCGGAGCCGATCATAACGATTACCATCTGAAAGCAGGCAGCCACCGGGCCGCGGTGGATCGGCAATTCGAAAGGGAGCGACATGTCAGAGATAGACCGCGAAGCCATGGAATATGATGTTGTGATCGTGGGCGCGGGGCCTGCTGGTCTGTCGGCCGCCATTCGCCTCAAGCAACTTGATCCGTCTCGTGAAGTGGTCGTTCTTGAAAAAGGCTCTGAGGTGGGGGCGCATATCCTGTCGGGGGCGGTGCTGGATCCTGTTGGCCTCAACAAGCTGATCCCGGATTGGAAAGAGAAGGGCGCGCCGCTGAACACATCCGTTGAGGCGGACAATTTTTACATGCTTGGGCCGGCAGGGCAGATCCGTCTGCCCAACTGGCCGATGCCGCCGCTTATGAACAACCACGGCAACTACATCGTGTCGATGGGCAATGTGTGCCGCTGGATGGCGGAGCAAGCCGAAGAACTGGGCGTTGAGATTTTCCCCGGCATGGCCTGTTCGGAGATTGTCTATGGTGACACTGGCGAAGTGAAGGGTGTGGTTGCCGGTGAGTTCGGCAAGAACCCCGATGGCACGCCCGGACCGTCCTATGAGCCGGGGATGGAGCTGCATGGCAAATACGTGTTCCTGTCCGAGGGTGTGCGCGGCAGCCTGTCTAAAGAAGTGATCGCGAAATACGATCTGGCCAAGGACGCAGAGCCGCAGAAGTACGGCATCGGCATGAAAGAGATCTGGGAGGTCGATCCCGAAAAGCACAAAGAAGGCACCGTGACCCACACGATGGGCTGGCCTTTGGGCAGCAATGCCGGCGGTGGGTCTTTCGTCTATCACCTTGAAAACAATCAGGTCTATGTGGGCTTCGTGGTGCATTTGAACTACAAGAACCCGCATCTGTTCCCCTACATGGAATTCCAGCGGTTCAAGCATCACCCGATGATGAAGGACCTTTTGAAGGGCGGAAAACGCGTGGCCTATGGGGCGCGGGCCATCTCCGAAGGTGGCTATCAGTCGATGCCCAAGATGGTGGCACCGGGTGTGGCGCTGCTGGGCTGTTCGGTGGGCATGGTCAATGTGCCGCGCATCAAGGGCAACCATAATGCGATGCTGTCTGGCATGGCGGCGGCGGATGCGGCCCATGCGGCGATTGAGGGTGGGCGCGCCTCTGATGAGCTGAGCGCCTATGAGGATGAGGTGCGCACAGGCGAGATCGGCAAGGACCTCAAGAAGGTGCGCAATGTCAAACCGCTCTGGTCGAAATACGGCATGGTGGCGAGCCTGGGCCTTGGCGCGGTGGACATGTGGACCAATACGATGGGCTTTTCGCTCATGGGGACGATCAAGCATGGCAAGTCAGATGCAGAGGCCACGGAGCCGGTCGACCATCACAAGCCGATAGAATACCCCAAGCCCGATGGCACGCTGAGCTTTGACCGTTTGACCAATGTCAGTTTTTCGATGACCAACCACGAGGAAAGCCAGCCTGCGCATTTGCAGCTGAAAGATCCGTCGGTTCCGATCCTGACCAACCTGCCGCGCTATGCGGAACCGGCGCAGCGCTATTGCCCGGCGGGGGTGTACGAGGTC
>JBCBWJ010000422.1:0-1709 GCA_039817165.1 Pseudomonadota bacterium
GCCAAGGATGGACAGCCCGCCCTCAATGCCCAATCGCGGGTTCCAGGTTTTAGCGGCGATCTCCGCCCCACCAGGAATTGAAATTTCAACACGGATGTCTTGGCTTTGGGCCAGTCTTTGCGCCATCTCCTCCACGGTTTGGGTCATCATCTGACGCGGCACAGGGTTGATCGCTGGCTCGCCCGGCGCAATCGGCAGACCCGGCCGAGTGACATGGCCCACACCGTCACCCGCCGAAAACTGCACGCCACCCTTCGACGCAGAGACCCGCACCACAATCAAAGCGCCGTGGGTCACGTCAGGGTCGTCGCCTGCATCCTTGATCACACCGGCCTCCACCCAATCCGGGCCGCATGCCCAGTGGGCAATCTCGAAAACGGGGCGTGCTCCTTTGGGCAACGTGATGCGCACCCGATCAGGCCGCCCTTCTCCCCAAAGGCCCATCAAGGCCGCGCGCGTGGCCGCCGTGGCGCAAGCGCCGGTCGTCCATCCGCGGCGCAAGTCTGTGTCTGGTTTACGTGCCATCACAGGCGACTATAGGCGGGCACTCGTGCCGGGCCAATTGGCAAAACGCGCAGGTTTGGTCTCGTGACCCGAGCGCGGCACAAGCCGAGATCGCTTCTCAGCAAAAACTGTCGCGCAAAGCGATGGTTATGGTCGCTGTTGGGCTTTCACAGCCCGCACGAACGGGGCATAAAGATGCCATGACCACGTCCCTTCCCCCGAACGATTGGCCACGGATGGCGCCCGGCTGGGTATGGCTATGCGGTGCGGGCCCCGGCGATCCAGGGCTTTTGACGCTGCACGCGCTCAACGCGCTGCGCCAAGCGGATGTGGTGATCTATGACGCGCTTGTGCAGGAGAGCATTCTGGATTGGGCCCCCCAGGCAGAGCTGATCTACGCTGGAAAACGCGGCGGTAAACCATCGGCCAAGCAGCGGGATATCTCTTTGCGGCTGGTTGATCTGGCGCGCGCAGGCAAGCGCGTGTTGCGTCTCAAAGGTGGCGATCCGTTTGTGTTCGGCCGCGGCGGCGAAGAAGCGCAAACCCTTGTCCAACACGGCGTGCCCATTCGCATCATTCCCGGGATAAGTGCCGGGATCGGCGGGCTGGCCTATGCGGGTATTCCTGTGACGCATCGCGATGTGAACCAATCCGTGACCTTCGTCACCGGCCATGATCAGTCCGGCGCCACACCCGCGTCGCTCAATTGGCGCGCCATTTCCGAGGGCAGTCAGGTCATTGTGGTCTACATGGGTATGAAACATGCCGCCGCGATCAGCGAAAGCCTGATTGCAGCGGGACGCGACCCTCACGAACCTTGCGCGGTAGTCTCGTCTGCCACAACGGAAAATCAAACTGTGCTTGAAACCACGCTCACGCGTATGGCCGCCGATATTGAAGCCTATGGCATGACGCCACCCTCTATTTTGTGTATCGGGCGGTCAGTGCTGATGCGCCAGGCGCTGGATTGGCAAGGCATGATGGCCGGTGAGCCTGCCCGTGACACCGACCCGCTGAACCGCGGACGGCCTGCCGAGGCATCGTGACAGCCCGGGGTGCTTTGGGACAGGGTCTGATCGTTGCAGCACCCTCTTCCGGAGCCGGAAAAACCACCGTGACGCTGGCGCTTTTGCGACTGCTCAAGCTGCAAGGCTATGCGGTGCGCGGCGCTAAATCGGGCCCGGACTACATCGACCCCCGCTTTC
>JBCBWJ010000423.1:0-1671 GCA_039817165.1 Pseudomonadota bacterium
TAACCTTGCCTGAAATCAGAGATTTCAACAGGTTAGGTGATACTTGATGGCTCAGATTATTTGCATTTCGCTCTAGTAGGGCCGTGCGCCGAAAATCGCGCTGCCGACGCGCACATGGGTGGCCCCGAACGCGACCGCCTTTTCGAAATCCCCGCTCATGCCCATGGAGAGCCCCGTGAGGCCATTGCGCTCTGCGATCTTGGCAAGAAGCGCGAAATGCAGCGCGGGTTCTTCCTGGACAGGGGGGATGCACATTGCGCCGATGATCGGCAGGTCGAGCGCACGGGCCTGCGTGATGAAGGCATCCGCCTCTGCCGGACCAACGCCGGCTTTTTGATCCTCTTCGCCGGTGTTCACCTGCACGAAGAGATCGGGGCAACGACCCATCTCTTGGGCCAGACGGGCCAATGTGGTGGCCAGTTTGGGACGATCAAGGGTGTGGATGACTTGGCAAAGCTCCATCGCCTGGCGGGCTTTGTTGGTTTGCAGCGGGCCCACGAGGTGCAGATCGACGCCGTCAAAACGTTCGCGAAACTCTGGCCATTTGCCCGCGGCCTCCTGCACCCGATTTTCGCCGAACACGCGGTGGCCCTCGGCAAGGACCGCCTCAACGCGGTCGTTGGGTTGTTTTTTGGAGATGGCGATCAGGTTCACGCTGCCAGGCGCGCGCCCGGCCTCGGATTCGGATTTGCGAAGACGCTCTGTGATGTCTGCCAGTGCCATGGGGTCACCTATCTCAACGGGGAATACCGGTGCGCGCTCAATGCCATAGGACATGGGCCGTGTAAAACAACCCGCGCGCTTTTGGTGGCACTCATCACTCGGCAGTCACCTGCCCGTGCATGCCAATGGTCTTGCCCACGCCCGCGCGCTTGGATAGTAGGGAATACGGAAACAATAGCGGGCCGCTACAGTTATGAATCTCATCTCCGTCAAGACTGCCGCGATTGCGGTCACGTGTTTTGCCCTTTTCGCGGCGTGCTCCAACGAGCGGAAGCTGCGCGAGGATGCCTTTACGGTGGAAACCGGGCGCGAGTCGAAATCGGCTGTGGATGACGGATCGAGCCTCTTTGACATTTTCCGTGACGGTGGCACGAAGGTGAAGGTGAACCGGTTCCTATGGACGGCGTCCTTGCAGGTTCTGGATTTCTTGCCGGTTGAGAACGCGGACCCGTTCACGGGCGTTATTTCCACGGGCTTTGGCCGTCCGCCCGGTGGTGGTCAGGTCTACCGCGCCACGATCCTGATCAGCGATCCGGCCCTTGATGCGCGATCGCTGAACGTGGCGTTGCAGACCCGGGGCGGGGCGGCTGTGTCCACGGCCACGCAACGCGCGGTGGAGGATGCGATCCTGACACGGGCGCGTCAGTTGCGGGTTCAGGCAAAAGGGTTCTGATCTGCGGGTTCTGATCTGCGGCTATCCCACGCAGCGGGCGATCCGGGGTATATCCCCAAGACACTCAGTTTGAGGCGAGCACCGACCGGCCCATCGGACCTTCGTGGCTGATGATGCCGGCGTAGCGCGGGTTGGCCATGATCTGGTGCAGATCGACCTCTTGCCCGTCGAGATAGGCCGTCCGGCTGACCAGGCGCACACCGTGGCTGTAATCGGCATAGCCTGCGCCGTGGACCGTGCTGAGCGGCTGGATCGGGGTGCCATTGCGCCGGTGC
>JBCBWJ010000424.1:0-1647 GCA_039817165.1 Pseudomonadota bacterium
CGCAGGACCTGATCGAGATCGGCCACGTGTTCGAGCACGTCGACGCACACCACCGCGTCAAAGCTTGCGTCTTCATAAGGCAGGTTTTCCCCCACGCCCACGTCATAGCCGATGTCGTAGCCCTCTTGCGCGGCATGGACGCGGGCCGCCTCTATGGCCTGTGCTGCGGGGTCGATGCCGGTGACATGAGCGCCTTTCTGGGCCAAGGCCTCTGCCATGAAGCCGCCCGCGCAGCCCAGATCGAGCACACTCTTGCCCGTCCAATCCATGTGGCGGTCGAACCATTTGAACCGACCGGGCACCATGGCTTTGAGCGTGCGCACCCATTTGATGTTATCGGACCACCATTGGGCGGCCACATCATCGTAGATGGTCAGGTCATTGCGCTGCCGATTTGTCATGCCGCTCTCCGCTTAGGGATGGCACCATGTAGGGCACCTCTTTTTGGTATCGAGTGAAGCGCGCGCCGTAGCGCTTGGCAAAGCGGCGTTCCTTGAGCTTGGGGGCGGCCAGGCAATAGGCGGTCAGGACGAGGGCGAGCGCCAATTGGTCGGGTGTCCAAACCGGCACGGTCCAGAGCGTCAGCGCAAATGAGAGGTAAATCGGCTGTCGGATCAGTTTGAAAAGCCCGCCTGTCGGCATGTCCGGGAAGCGCAGTTTGGAGTTTTTCATCAGCGTCATCCAGCCCAGCGCGCCCGCTTGCACCTCTGCGCCCGCATCCCAACTGGCCTTCATCAGCAACACCCAAGAGAGCCCGTAAGCCCCGGTGAGCGCCCAAAAGGCCCAGCCTTCGGCCCGCCACCAGACAATGCCGCTCGGGGTCCAGAAGGCGAACAGTAAAAAGAGCTGCACGGACGCGATGATCGCGAATGTTGTGGTGCTGAGGGTGCCGCCGTGGGGCCCGGGGACAAGTTTCGACAAAAAGCGCATGCCCGGCCCGCTGAGCAGCAAGGAATGCGCCATGGGGAATTGCAGCACCAAAAGCGCGTTCACGGCGATGGCATAGGGGTATGGCACAGCGCCCAGGCTTTCGCTCATGCCAAAGAACATGGCCAGGACCATGGCGATGACAGCGACGGCAAAGATCACATGCACCACCAGACCAAATGAGAGCGCCAGCGCGATGCGCCCGAGCCCGGGTTCTGGAGTGAAGACGCCGCAAACGAGTGTCCAAAGGCGGGTGATATGATCTTTTGTGGTCAAAAGGCGGCTCTGCTTTGTTGGTACGTATTGGCGCAACTTAGGGCGGTGGGTCCTTCAAAGGAGTGAAGTTTTGACGCGGGTCATCCTGCGCGCAGTTTTCCCCGAAAACTCAGGGATTGACGGTTGAGGGCGGCGAGATCTGCGGTGCCTGCGATCACGGCCTCGCAAAGCGCTGCGGCGTCCGAGGCCTGAGCCGCGGTCAGGTGTTTGTAGGCCGGGCGTGGGATGTGGTCGTACCAGACCCCGCCGCACACGGCGTCCAGAACGATTCGCTGAAAACAGTGGTCATTGACCACCGGCCACCCGGTGCCGCCTGCTTTGGCCATGCCGGGCATCACGTCTTTGGTCAGGTGCAGATAGCGGGCCACCGCGACCTCGCGCGGCCTGTCATCCTGACCAACAATGTCAAAAGCGGCGCAATCAGCGTGTTGCGCGATCCCTCGA
>JBCBWJ010000425.1:0-780 GCA_039817165.1 Pseudomonadota bacterium
TCAAGGGTTTCGGAAATGGCGTCGGAATAGGCCTCCCACCGTTGCAGGCCCTCAACATCGATCCAGCTCAGCTTCCACTGCTTCAGCGGGTCCCGCTCGCGCGCCATGATGCGCCGCAACTGCTCGGCCCGGCACACGTTCAGCCAGAACTTGAACACGTGGATCCCGTCGCCCACCAGCATCTCCTCAAAGGGTTGAACTTGCCCGAAAAAATGCTCGCGCTGCGCGTCGGTGCAAAAGTCGAACACGTGTTCGACCACGCCGCGATTGTACCAGCTGCGGTCAAAAAACACGATCTCGCCCCCCGACGGCAACTGCCGGATATAGCGCTGAAAATACCACTCCGCCGCCTCGGTCTCGGTCGGCTTGGACAGGGCCACAACGCGCGCGCCGCGAGGGTTAAGGTTCTCCCGGAACCGCTTGATTGTGCCGCCTTTTCCGGCCGCATCCCGACCCTCGAACACACAGGCCACGCGGGCACCGGTGGTGCTGGCCCAGTCCTGCATCTTGACCAGCTCGATCTGCAACGCCTCCATCTCGCGCTCATAGCTCTTGCGCTTCATCCGCGCAGGGTGCGGATAGGTCGGCGTGAGGATGTCACGCTTGTCGGCGGTGCTGATCTTGTCGCGGATGTCATCCGGCGCACCGCTCTCGAAGAATTCGGTGATCGCACCATCAAAGGGGAGGCTCATAGGCTGCTCCAAGTTACTGCTCTTAACATGCAATATGGGGCAGGGCGGCGGTTAACGCAAACCCGCACGCGTGGCGACACGGTCGATG
>JBCBWJ010000426.1:0-690 GCA_039817165.1 Pseudomonadota bacterium
CGAACAGCCCTCGCCGGACGGGCTGGCGCAGGCCTATCTGCTGGCGCGCGATTTTCTGGCAGGCAGCCCTTCGGCGATGGTGCTGGGCGACAACATCTTTTTCGGGCACGGGCTGCCGGACCGGCTCGCGGCTGCCGACGCGGTCGCGCAGGGCGGCACCGTGTTCGGCTACCGCGTGGCGGACCCCGAACGCTATGGCGTGGTGGATTTCGCGCCTGACGGCACGGTAAAAACCATTGTGGAAAAACCGCCCGTGCCGCCGTCGAACTACGCGGTGACCGGGCTCTATTTTCTGGACGGCACCGCGCCGGACCGCGCCGCCGCCGTGCAGCCGTCGGCGCGGGGCGAGCTGGAGATCACCTCCCTGCTGGAGATGTATCTGGAGGCGGGCCAGCTGAACGTGCAGCAGATGGGCCGCGGCTATGCCTGGCTCGACACCGGCACGCATGCATCCCTGCTGGATGCCGGGAATTTCGTGCGCACCTTGTCGGACCGGCAGGGCCAGCAGGTCGGCTGCCCCGAAGAGATCGCCTATGAGCAGGGCTGGATCGATGCCGATGCGCTGGCCGAACGCGCGGCCCTGTTCGCCAAGACGCATTACGGGGCCTACCTCAAGGGGCTGCTGCCCTAGAGGACCCCGATGCGCAAATGTTTCGCGCGCGAAACATTTTCAGAGCGTGCCCAGATAGT
>JBCBWJ010000427.1:0-593 GCA_039817165.1 Pseudomonadota bacterium
TCGAGGAATTGCGCAAGATCGGACGTCTGGCCGGTCTGGACAACGACACGCTGGAGGCGTGCTTGCAGGACGGTGACAATCTGCGCACGCTGGTCGCGTGGTATCAGCAGAACGCCGAAGAGGATGGTATCCGCTCCACCCCCAGCTTTGTCATCAACGGCACCACGTACAACAACATGAACTACGACGAGATGGCGCGCCTGATCGACGAGGCGGCAGGCAGCTGATCTGACGTCATGCCGACGTGACACGCCCGCCATCTGCGCGGGCGTTTTGCGTTATGGCGCGGGCAGCGTGTCCAGTGCGGCATCCAGCGCGGTGGTGTCGCCAAAGGTGAGGCGCACCGGCAGGGTGATCACCTTGCCCCGGTCGCGCGGGGCCAGCCGGGCGGCGTCCTTTTCCGTGGTGACCAGCTGCGCGCCGATCTTGCGCGCCTCGCCTTCCAATCGGCTCAGCAGGGCCGAGGAGAGCGGTTCGTGATCGGCCAGCGCCTCGGTCCGGACCACGTTTGCGCCCAGATCGCGCAGGGTGGCAAAGAATTTCTCGGGCCGACCGATCCCGGCAAAGGCGAGGTAGCGGCCGCCGCTCCAGTC
>JBCBWJ010000428.1:0-549 GCA_039817165.1 Pseudomonadota bacterium
GATGGCCCGAGCGTGGCGCATTCCAGAACTATACGACCCAACAAGAACCAGCAAACTTTACGCTTTCAGACGCCTCGTGCAAAGAAGGCTTTGCGACGGTCCTTGAGTCATTGCTGCTTTACAGCTCGCGAATGCAGCGAATGACGGCTGTGCGGGTCGCGACCACAGCATCCAGTAGGTCGGGCGAAGGTCTGCAACGGGCCGATATTATTACTCACGGTCCATCTAAACATTCCTGCTATGTTCCGACGAAAAATCAGGCTCGTCTAAACTTAAAATCAATATTTTCCATATACATACCTAGTCTTGCAAATCCGTGTACACCGGTTCGATTCCGGTACTCGCCTCCAAAATTTTCAATACCTTATGATCCGCTCTGCTCATTGGGGTATCACCTCGGGTATCAGTTTCTCGTTCTGTGCCGGTTCTGTTCTTGGCTACTTCCGTTTGGCTGCGGCTTGACGTGCCCGCATCACTTGGCGCGCCTCACCGGCATATTTGATAATCATCTTGTTGGATGTGTGGCCGCTGTAGTTGGCACTCTCGTCG
>JBCBWJ010000429.1:0-520 GCA_039817165.1 Pseudomonadota bacterium
TTTTGCCGCCTTTGCGCCCGTGCTGGAGGAGGTGATCGCCCTCAAACGGCAGGAAGGGCAGGCACTGGCGCAGGGCGGCGACATCTACGACGCGATGCTGGCGGATTACGAGCCGGGCACCACAGGCGCCGATCTGGAGTCGATGTTTGGTGCGCTACGTCCGGCCCTGACCGAATTGCGGGCGGCGATCCTGGACCAGCCTGCGCCCAAGGGCGTCACCGGCCCCTTTGACGAGGCGGCACAGTTGAAGCTGAGCGCGCTGCTGGCGCGGACCTTTGGCTATGACGAAACGCATGGGCGGATCGACAAGGCGGTGCACCCGTTCTCCTCCGGTTCGGGCCTTGATGTGCGGATCACCACGCGGGTCGATGAGGCCGAGCCGTTGGGCTGCCTTTATTCGACAATTCACGAGGTCGGGCACGCCTGCTACGAGCAGAACATCGCGGCTGATCTGCGGTTGTCTGCGCTTGGCTCGGGCGTATCGATGGGCGTGCATGAAAGCCAGAGCCGCATCTACGAG
>JBCBWJ010000042.1:0-11263 GCA_039817165.1 Pseudomonadota bacterium
GCTTGCGCGAAAACCTGTCTGGTTATTCCGACCATGTGCGTCCCTCGCTGAAGTACCGCGAGGCCAAGGTGCTGGCCGAAAACCCCAAGCTGATGCAGGACAGATAACCTCAACCCTTGAAGCCCGCAGGTCAAAGGCGCATCTTTGCCACCAAAGGGGGATGCACCTATGGACGATCAAACCCAACTTGAACTCGAGGCCGCCGCCTTCCGCCGCTTGCGTCAGCACCTGATGGAAGACCGCACCGACGTGCAAAACATCGACATGATGAACCTCACCGGGTGTTGCCGCAATTGCCTGAGCCGTTGGTACCAAGAGGCCGCCAACGCCCGCGGCATCGAAATGGACAAGATGGACGCGCGCGAGATCTTCTACGGCATGACCATGGACGAATGGAAAGCCAACCATCAAACCGACGCGAGCCCCGAACAGAAGCAAGCGTTCAAAATCGCCTTTGACGCCAATGTCGGCAAATCCTGACGGCGTTAGTGCTTGGCAATCGTGGTCGTCACATTCCGCGTGGCCCGGCTCTGCACCAGCAAAATCGCCGACAGGATCAGCACACAGCCAACGATCTGCGGCGCGGTCAGCTCTTCGCCAAAGGCAAACACACCAACCGCAAACATCGTCGGCAGCTCGACACTGCCAAACACCGCCGACCGCGATGTCCCGATGATCGGGCTGCACACCGTATAGATCAGTTGCGGCACCAAAGCCGCGATCAGGGCAATCCCGGCCACCAGAACCCACGTCTCGCGATCGCCGGGAACAACCTCCGCCGCCGAAGAACCAGCGATCAGCGGCAAAATACCCAATGTCGCCCCAAGGGCCACCGAGGCTATACGTGCCAGCGGTTCAATCCGCGACAACCGGTGCACCAAAACGCAAATGCCAACCCCGAACCCAAAAGGGGCGGCCAGTGACAGAAGAAGCGCGGGTATATCACCCCGCGCCACCGCAGCAGGTCCGCCCGCGACAAAGGCGGCCAAAACGATCAGACCGGAGGCCAAAAGCGCCCGCCGCGTCGGCGGATCAGCAAACAGGACCCAGGCAATCACAACAGTAAACACCGGATAGGTCATGTAAAGCACACCCACCGTTGAGGCCGGTATCGTCTCAAGCGCCGACACATACCCGATCCAGCCAAGCCCCATGGTCATCCCCGCAACCAGACCCCACAGGATCTCTCGCCAGTGCCGAAGGTTGCGCGCAAGGATTGGCAGCAAAAGCAAAGCCGTGAGCATGTAGCGGTAAAACGCCACCGCCTGAGGGGCCAGCCCGCTCTCGGTCAAACCCCGGCTGAAATAAGGCACCAATCCAAACGCAATGGACGCCAAAAGCACACCCGCCGCCGCAACGGGCACCGGAATGCGGGCTGTCCAATGGGTCATGACGCTGCTGTCAACCATACCTTGCCCCGTACCACGAAACACGGCCTTGGTGAGATGCATTCATCCGGCTCGCCGATCCTGCGGCGCATCCGGGCACCGCGCGTCACCTTTTGACCGGGTCTCAGACCGCTTTCTTCAGGCTCTCATCCAGGTAGATCTCTCGCATCCGCTTGGACACCGACCCCGGCGTGCCATCCCCCAGGGCCGCGCCGTCGATCTCCACCACCGGCATGACAAACGCACTGGCCGAGGTGATGAACGCTTCATCGGCCTCCTTGGCCTCGTCGATGGTAAAGGACCGCTCTTCGACCTCCATCTGCGCCTCTTCGGCAAAGCGCAGAACCGCCGCCCGCGTGATGCCATGCAGGATGTCATTGGAAAGCTGCCGGGTAATGATCTTGTTGCCTTTGACGATGTAGGCGTTGTTCGACGTCCCTTCCGTCACATATCCGTCCTGGATCATCCACGCATCATCGCAGCCCGCTTTCTTGGCCATCATCTTGCCCATCGACGGATACAAAAGCTGCACCGTCTTGATGTCGCGACGGCCCCAGCGGATGTCTTCGATGCTGATCACCTTGAGACCCTTCGCCGCCGCCGGGCTGTTGGCCAGACCGGGTTTCGATTGCGTGAAAAGCACCAGGGTCGGCGTCACTGTCTCCGGATCCGGGTACAGGAAATCCCGATCCGCCGCCCCGCGCGACACTTGCAGGTAAATCAGACCATCCTCGATCTCATTGATCCGCACCAGCTCGCGATGGATCTCCAGCAGATCGTCGAACCCCTCTGGCTTCTTCATATCAAGCTCGTTCAAAGACCTCTCCAACCGCACCTTATGGCCTTCAAAGTCAATCAACTTGCCCCCGAGGACACTTGTGACCTCATAGACCCCATCGGCCATCAGAAACGCCCGGTCAAAGATCGACACCTTGGCTTCATCCTCGGCCAGGTACTCTCCGTTCAAGTAAACTGTGCGCATCTTGATCATCCCCATAGCTCTGCCGCAGGCGGGTGAACCCCGGCGTCATCAAATGTCAGTGGTGTGTCGCGGTCTTCGCCCAAAAGAAGCGGCCCATCAAGGTCCGTCACCGCCGCACCCTGCGCCACCAGCGTCGCAGGCGCCATCGCCAGGCTCGACCCGATCATGCAGCCCACCATCACGTCATAGCCCTCAGTCCGCGCCGTATCGCGCAGGCGAAGGGCTTCGGTCAACCCGCCGGTCTTGTCCAGCTTGATATTGACCACATCGTACTTGCCCTTGAGCCCCGGCAGGCTCGCCCGATCATGACAACTTTCATCGGCGCAAACGGGCAGGGGCCGTTCCATCCCCAAAAGCGCGTCATCCTCGCCCGCGGGCACAGGTTGCTCAACGAGCGCCACGCCCAACCGCACCAGATGCGGCGCCAGATCGGCATAAATTTCCGCGCTCCACCCTTCATTGGCGTCGACAATGATCCGTGCCCCCGGCGCGCCCGCGCGCACCGCCTCCAGCCGCGGCATGTCATCGGCGGTGCCGAGCTTGATCTTCAAAAGCGGGCGAAACGCATTCTTCGCCGCCTCCGCCTGCATCTTGTCAGGCGTGTCGAGCGACAGGGTATAAGCCGTCACTTCCGGCCTGGGCCGCGCCAACCCCGCCAGTTCCCAAACCCGCTTGCCCGCGCGCTTGGCCTCCAGATCCCACAGCGCACAATCCACGGCATTGCGCGCCGCCCCCGGCTCCAAAAGCTCATAAAGCGCGGCCCGCGTCACATCCCCCGGCAACCCCTCAACCTGCGCCGTCACACTCTCCAACGTCTCGCCATAGCGCGCATAGGGCACACACTCGCCCCAGCCTGTCACGCCACCGTCGCGCACCCGCACGGTCAGCACCTTGGCTTGCGTCCGTGACCCCCGCGAAATGGTAAAAACCTGGGCCAGTTTAAACGTGTCAGGCGTCACCGAGATGTCCAAAACCAAGCCTTTCTTATTGCTTTAAATATCCCCGCCGGAGGCATGAAATCACATCGCCTGCAACGCATCCACCAGCTTGCCAGAACCATAGCGATAGGGATCCGTCGTCGGCAGCCCCATCTCGGCCTCGACCTCCGCCAAATACGCCCTCGCGTCCGCGTCCGACATGTGCTGCGTGTTGATCGAAATCCCCACCACCTCACAGGCCGGGTTGCCCACCCGCGCCAGCGGCAACGCGGTGTCGCGCAACGTGGCCAGCGACGGCTGGGTGTATTCGGGCAGCCCCCGCATATGCGTCCGCGTCGGCTCATGACACAGGATCAGCGCATCTGGCTGACCCCCATGCACCAGCGCCATCGTCACGCCGGAATAGGACACGTGGAAAAGCGATCCTTGCCCCTCGATCAGATCCCAGTGATCCTCGTCATTGTCCGGCGTCAGATACTCCACCGAGCCGGCCATGAAATCCGCGATCACCGCGTCGAGCGGCACGCCCGACCCCGTCACCAAAATCCCTGTTTGCCCTGTGGCGCGGAACGTGGCCTTCATTCCCCGCTCGTGCATCTCAGCCTCCATCGCCATGGCGGTGTACATCTTGCCCACCGAACAATCCGTGCCCACCGCCAGACAGCGCTTCCCGGTCCGTTTCTTGCCATTGGCAATCGGATAGCCCACCGACGGCACCCGCACATCATGGAGCGTGCCCCCATGGGTTTGCGCCGCCGCCATCAGATCGCCCTCATCGCGCAGCAGATTGTGCAGCCCGCTGGCCAGGTCGTAGCCCATCTCAAGCGCCTCAATGAGCACCTCTTTCCAGGCCTCACTGATCACCCCGCCACGGTTGGCCACACCAATCACCAATGTGCGCGCACCGGCCGCTTTGGCCTCGGCCAGCGTCATGTCCTTGATGCCAAGATCGGCCCCGCAGCCCGGCAAACGGATCTGACCCAACGCGTGCTCCGGTCGCCAATCGCGAATGCCAATCGCCACTTTCGCGGCCAACATGTCCGGCGCATCGCCCAGAAACAGCAGGTAAGGGGTTTCGATCATGGCACATCTCCGACGTTGAAGGTCCGCGCAGGCGGAAGAATCACATTCCGCTGTGATAGCGGATTTTACCGCCAAGTTATCTTGAATTTGCGCCACCCATCCTTGTCCGCGCGCCACGATCTTTCAAGGAATTCGCAAAAAAGCGAAGAATCTTCGACACACGTCGCGCATCCTTGTGTTTCCTGCCCGCATGGCCCGCACCCAAATCACCCCCACTTCCACCTTGCAGCCTCGCCCGCATTCCCCTACCCGACAGCCAAACACGCCAAAGTCTGTCTCAAAAGAGGTCCCTCACATGTCTTTCCGTCTGCAACCCCCGGCCCCCGCCCGTCCCAACCGCTGCCAGCTTTTTGGCCCGGGCTCCAACACCAAACTCTTCGAAAAAATGGCCACGTCAGCGGCGGATGTGATCAACATCGACCTCGAAGACAGCGTCGCCCCCACCGACAAGGACATCGCCCGCAAGAACACCATCGAGGCGATCAATGACGTCGATTGGGGCAACAAATACCTCTCCGTGCGCATCAATGGTCTGGACAGCCCGTTTTGGTACAAGGACGTGGTTGATCTGCTCGAACAGGCCGGTGACCGCCTCGACCAGATCATGATCCCCAAGGCGGGCAACGCCTCTGACATCTACGCGGTCGACGCGCTGGTGACCTCCATTGAGGCCGCCAAAGGCCGCACCAAACCCATCAGCTTTGAAGCGATCATCGAGACGTCGGCTGGCATCAGTCACGTGGAAGAGATCGCCGCCGCCAGCCCCCGCATGCAGGCGCTCAGCTTGGGTGCCGCCGATTTCGCCGCGTCCATGGGCATGGCCACCACCGGCATCGGCGGCACGCAGGAAAACTATTATATGCACCGCGCGGGCGAAAAATATTGGTCCGACCCCTGGCACTGGGCGCAGGCCGCGATTGTCGCCGCGTGCCGGACCCACGGGTTGCTCCCTGTCGACGGCCCGTTCGGGGATTTCTCCGACGATGAAGGCTTCCGCGCGCAGGCCCTGCGGTCCGCCACTCTCGGGATGGTCGGCAAATGGGCGATCCACCCCAAGCAGATCGCGCTCGCCAACGAGATCTTCACCCCCTCAGAGACGGCCGTGACCGAGGCGCGCGAGATCCTTCAGGCCATGGAAGAGGCCAAGGCCCGCGGCGAAGGCGCCACCACCTACAAGGGCCGCCTTGTCGACATCGCGTCGATCAAACAGGCGGAGGTCATCGTCACCATGGCCGACATGATCGCGGCCAACTGACACGCGCTCCCTGTCCGCTAGATCGAACCAATTTAGACGCCGAAGCACCGCTTTCGGCGTCTTACATGTTTGAAACCTGCTCAAATCCAGTCTGGTCCACGCCCGGTTTGCAGGTGGAGCCGCCACGCGCTACCCTGAGCGCAACTGAGGAGCGATCACAATGACCAGTGCACCCCCCAAAGACCTTTTGGATGTCACTCTGGCCGCGTCTCAGAAGGACGCGGTGACCACAACGCAAACCGGCGAGGAAAAGGTCACGCTGCCCGATGGCGCGTCGCTTGTGCCCGCCAATGTGCTGACCGACGCGCGCGGCTCTTTGTTTGAGATGGGCCGCAACAGCCGCACCCCCGACGCGCCCTTGAAAGACATCTACGGCTTTACCCTGCGCCCCGGCGTGGTGAAGGGGTGGGGCCTGCACAAGAAACACGATGACCGGTACTTTCTGGTCTACGGCGACATGGAGGTGGTGCTCTTCGACGTGCGCGCCGATGCCAGCACCTATGGCCAGGTCTTTCGCGTCACGCTCAGCGAGAAAAGCCGCATGACGCTGACCATTCCCCGCTTTGTCTGGCACGCCGACCACAATGTGGGCACCAAGGACGCCTTTGTCGTCAACATGCCCACCGAAGAATACGACCACGCCGACCCAGACAAATACCGCCTGCCGGTTGATACCGATCTCATTCCCCATGATTTTGGCGGCGCCACAGGCGGCTGATTTGCCAATAGAAAGCACGCGATGGATCAGACTGCCCCAAAAGACCTGTTGTCTCAAACCCTTGAGGCGGCGGGAAAAGACGCGCAATCCACCGATGCCACCGGCAAGGAAACAGCGGGCCTGCCCGAGGGAAGCTGGCTCAAACCTGCTCATATTTTGACGGATGCCCGCGGCTCACTTTTTGAATTGGGCTCGAACAGCCGGTGGGGAGAGGACCCGATTGTGCATGTCTACGGCGTCACCTTGCGCCCTGGCGTGGTGAAAGGCTGGGCGCTGCATAAGGAACATGATGATCGCTATTTCATCCTGTCAGGCGATATGGAGGTCGTCATGTATGACGTCCGCCCTGAGGCCCGCACCTATGGTCAGCTGTTTCGCGTGACCTTGTCTGAAAAAAGCCGCGCGTGTTTGCGCATCCCCGCCTTTGTCTGGCACGCGGATCACAACCCCGGCACAGAGGATGTGCTGCTCGTGAACATGCCCACCAAAGTCTATGATCGTGAAAACCCCGACAAGTACCGTCTGCCTCTCGACACCGATCTGATCCCCCATGATTTTGGGGATGCCAAAGGATGGTAGACCGCCCGCGCTTCACGGTCCTGCTGCCGACCCATGACCGGCCAGAGGTCCTGATCTACGCCATCAAATCCGTTCTTGCACAGGATTTCGAGGATTTCGAGCTGGCCGTTGTCGGCGATGGCTGCGGTCCTGAAACGGCCGCCTTGATGAAAGGGATCACCGACCCGCGCGTGCTGTGGCTCGATTTGCCAAAGGCACCTGGCTTCGGCTATGCCAATCGCAACGCTGCCCTCGCACAAACCAGCGGAGATCTGGTTGCCTTTCTTGGCCATGACAACCTCTATTTGCCCGATCACTTGCGCCGGATGGACCGTCATTTTCACAAAGACACACGGCAATTCGTCTATTCCCGCCCGCTCTGGATCGATGACGCTGGCATCGTGATGCCGTGCTTTGTCAATCTGCACCATCCGTTCGCCAGTCGCCGCTTCATGACCGACGCCAACATCCTGCCCGCCAGCACCGTGGTCTACCGCAGGTCTGCCATGGATCAAGTAGGCAACTGGCCCGAAGACATGGAACAAACCGGAGATTGGGATCTCTGGAAACGCATTTTCGAAGGCTTCCTCGGCAGCGGGTTTCTGCACTTTGACAGTGAACCGACAATGCTGCACTTCCGAGCCAACTGGCGTGATCCTGCCCGTTGGATGCCGAACTCCATGTCATATCTCGCGGCACTGCATCGTGCAGGTACGTTTTGGCCCAAGGGCCTTGATTTGGGGCTTGATCAGAACGGCGATCTCCCTCAGGCGCAGGTATGGGCCCTCCTCCACGACAACGCCCGCGATGTCACCAACCGGCTGCGCCATGGAACGCGTTACCTACAGGATGTTTTGGCGCACAGTGCAACGCTCGATGCCAATTTTGTCCGCTGACGCGCTCTGACATTGCAAAGGACGTCTGTCATGAAAATCGCCCTCGTCACCGGTGCCGCCAGGGGCATTGGTCTTGCCACAACTCAACAATTCCTGACCCTGGGGTGGCATGTCATCATGGTGGATCGCGACGCCAGTGCCCTCCACGAGGCAGCAAACCCCCTGAAACAGGTCACGCCTGTCCTATGTGATGTGTCCCAGCCGGATGAAGTGTCCCGGCTCGCCGCGGATCACGCCGAAATTGATGCGCTGGTGAACAATGCCGGTGTCGCGGATTTTGGGCCAATCCAGGACACGGATTTCACCCGTTGGCGCACGGTCATGGAGACGAACCTCGACGGGGTTTTCTTGATGACCCAAGCCTTCACGCCTGCGCTCAGCATCGCCAAAGGGGCCATCGTGAACATCGCGTCCATTTCGGGATTGCGCGCCTCGACCCTGCGTGTGGCCTACGGCACGTCAAAGGCCGGGGTCATCGCGTTGACGCAGCAACAGGCCGTAGAACTGGGCGAACACGGCATCCGCGCCAACTGCGTCTGTCCCGGCCCTGTGCGCACCAAACTTGCGATGGCCGTCCACACGCCAGAGATCATCGCGGCCTATCACGACGCGATCCCGCTCAATCGCTATGGCACCGAAGATGAGATTGCTGGCGTGATCACATTCTTATGTTCGCCTGCCGCCAGCTATGTCACCGGCCAGACGATTGCCGTCGACGGCGGGTTTGAGGCCACAGGCGTGGGTCTGCCCGCGCTCAGGACGTGATCACCACGTGACCTGCTTGCCCTTGAACACCTCGAAGGGCTGCAGCTCCCCTCGGCTGATCCAGGCATAGCCATCATTGGTCATCATGATCGTGTAGCCCGTCCAACTGGTGCGCTCCCACCAGCTCTCGTATTGGTCGGTGTCTGCATTGACCCGCCATTTGCCCCGATCCGGCTGCCCGCCTTCGGGAAAATAGATCGTCTGCCCGTTGGCATCGAAAAACTGTGTGTAGGCATCGCCGTTCCAGGCCCCCACAATCGTGTTGCCCGACAGCAGCATCTCGATCTGTGCGGCGTTCAGTTGCACATCCACCGGGAGGGCCCTCTCACCGGCCAAGGCCGTTCCTGGCAGCAAAGCCAACCCAATCACGAAACCGCGTCTGCGCATGTCACCTCCTGGGTTCAATCACGATTGCCCTAAAGTCATTCACATTGGTCAGTGTGGGTCCAGTCACAACCTGCCCACCAGAGCGCTCAAAGAACCCATGCGCGTCATTGCGATCCAGCGCGGCTTGCGCATCTTCCCCAGCCGTTGCAAGCGTGTCCGGCCCTATTACGGCACCTGCCACCTCCGCTGCCCCATCCACGCCGTCCGTGTCGCAGGCCAGCGCATGAATGCCCGGCGCGCCTTTCAGCGCAATAGCCAGGGCCAGGGAAAACTCCGCGTTCGGCCCGCCAATCCCGTCACCGCGCCGCGTCACCGTCAGCTCACCGCCGGACAGCAGCACAACAGGGGCCGCGCCCGGGGCCAGAGAGGCCTGCACCGCCAGTGCTGTCTGCGCCTGTTCCAGAGCCACATCGCGCGCCTCGCCTTCCATCGCGTCGCCAAGGATGCGTGGGTCATACCCGTCGGCGCGGGCCAGGGCGCTGGCGGCCTCCAGCGATTGGGACGGGGCGGCGTAGATCGTGTTGGTCACCCGGCTCAGCCGTGGGTCATCGGGCAAAAGCGGCGCGCCGCCAGCCTCTAGATAGGCCATGATCGACGCGGGCGGCGTGACCTTCCAGCGGCGCAGCGTCTCCAGTGCCAACGCGGCATCACCGCTGTCGCCCACCGTGGGGCCGCTGGCAATGTCGGCCGGGTTGTCGCCCGGCACGTCCGAGATCAAAAGCGCCAGCATCTGCGCGGGATAGGCCGCCGCCGCCAGCTTCCCCCCCTTCACGGCCGAGACCTGCTTGCGAATGCCGTTGATGTCCCCGATGGGCGCGCCCGAGGCCAGAAGCGCATCGGTCATCGCGCGCTTGTCGTCCAGCGTTATGCCGCCCGCAGGTGCGGTCAAAAGGGCCGATCCCCCGCCAGAGATAAGCGCCAAAACCGTGTCCTCCTCCTTGCATGTCTGTAACAGCTCCAGCATCCGATGCGTGGCCACCATCCCCGCCTCATCCGGCACCGGATGGGCGGCCTCAACGATTTCGATCCGCTCGCAGGGCCGTGCGTAACCATAGCGCGTGATCACCAAACCTTCGCACGGCCCATAGACGCGCTCGACCGCCTCGGCCATGCGCGCGCTGGCCTTGCCCGCGCCGATCACCACCAACCGGCCCTCGGGTTTTTCCGGCAAATAGGCGGCAAGGCTCTGCATCGGGTCTGCCACCTCTACCGCACGGTCAAAAAGGCGGCGCAGAAATGGCGTTTGGTCGATCATGAGGGGTCCTTCCGCTTCTGGGACGCGTCTTTAGCGCCAGAGTGCGGAAATCAACAGTCTAAAACCGCTCGCCGCGTTTACGGTCTAACGCGCTTGCGCACTGACCTCCGAGGCGATCGCGGTACAGGCCATTCTCAACCGATCCATGAACCACATGTGGCGGGCGGTCTCTGCGACGCGGCGATGGTACATGATGTCATAGGACACAGGCGCCAGTGGAAAAGGCGGTGCTGCCACCGAAAAGCCCTTGAACGCGGTCATGGCAAGTCGCCCCGGCAAGGTCATGATCAGGTCGGACCCGCGCGCAAGATTGGCCAGTGCGTAGACGTTGGATGCGCGCAGAAAAACCTGACGGCTGTTGCCGGTGGCATCCAGCGCCGTATCCACCAAGCTCTTGTTATCCCCGCCAAAATCGACCGTCGCGTGTCTTGCAGCGCAATACTCTTCCAACGTTGTCGGCGCGTTTCTTTGTTTTCCGTCGAAAAAGCACACGATCTCGTCTTGATAAAATCGTTCGACAGAAAGCTCGAGAGGCTGCGCGCCCATCGTCACCGTGATTGCCACATCGGCCATGCCCGTTTCAAGAAAAGACACCGCGTTCGTGCGGGTCCCCAGCTCCACAAAGCCCAGCGAAATGTTGTCCTTGCGCTTTCTGAGGTCACGGTGAATTTGCATCAACAGCGGCAGCAGCTCTGTTACGTTGGTTGCAATGGTAAAAGTGGATTGATCATCATCGGGTACGTAATCGCCCTGCAGGGCGAGACTTTCCAGAGCGCCCAGAATTTCCGACACTTTCGGAGCGATTGTTGCCGCAACGGGGGTCGCCGCGATATTGCGCCCCTTCTTGATAAAGAGCGGGTCCCCGATGCAGGTGCGAAGCCGTTCAAGGCTGTGGCTGACCGCCGATTGGCTGGACCCCAGTCGCGCGGCCGCCCGCGTCACGGACATCTCTTCAAAGACCGTCAGAAACGTCCGAAGCAGTTTTCCATCCAATGACAATACATCAAGTTTGCTCATGAATCTTCGCGTCTGATCCCA
>JBCBWJ010000430.1:0-512 GCA_039817165.1 Pseudomonadota bacterium
ATGGCCCGCATCCGCCGCCCGCTCTGGGTGCGGCATCAACCCAAGGACGCGCCGGTTCGACGACAGGATGCCCGCGATGTCGCGCTGCGATCCGTTGGGATTGTCGGTGTAGCGGAAGGCAATACGGTCCTCGCCCTCCAGCGCGTCCAGCGTCTCGGCGTCGGCAAAGTAGTTGCCGTCATGATGCGCGATGGGAATGTCGATCACGTCGCCTGCAGTGTAGCCCTCGGTATAGGCGCTCTGCGATGTCTCGACGCGCAGGCCAACGGTCTTGCAGATGTATTTCAGCCCCGCATTGCGCAGCAGCGCCCCGGGCAGCAGCCCCGTCTCGGTCAGTACCTGAAAGCCGTTGCACACGCCCAGCACATAACCGCCCCCCTCCGCGTGGCGCTTCAGCGCGCCGATCACGGGCGCATTGGCCGCAATCGCCCCGCAGCGCAGGTAGTCGCCAAAGGAAAAGCCGCCCGGCACGCCAACGATGTCCACATCTTCAGGCAGGTCCACGTCCTTGT
>JBCBWJ010000431.1:0-508 GCA_039817165.1 Pseudomonadota bacterium
CTCACCACGGGCCGCATGTTGATGAGCAGGATTGAAGGCGGAGCGATCGGCGATGGCGGTCTATTGCCAACCGCGGTCGTGACGCTCGTCCTTGTTATTTTGTTTGCAGTTGTTTCGCTTCTGATCAATCGGCGCGCCTTGCTTGTCGCGGGACTTTTGTCGGCAGCCTACGCAATCTGGGTGGTTGTCAACAGTGTTGGATTGTCAGGCGCCTGGCCGGTTGCTGTGACCTTGTTGGTGCTCGGGGCATCAATGGTGCTTCTCGGCGGCGGTTGGCACAGCGTCCGGCGGGTGCTCGTCGCACCATTTCCGAAAGAGGGCCTTATTGCGCGGATTATTCCGCCGGAGCCTGGCCCCGGCGAAACGGTTGATGACCGCGTCGATATGGTTCGCGAATAACCTACCTTGCCGGTCAACATCAGGACTTGCGAGCTGACGGTCAACTCGCTAAGACCGCGGCTCGCTTTCGCGTCGTCGCCCTTGGGCATTGCATTTATTTCGGCGCATC
>JBCBWJ010000432.1:0-506 GCA_039817165.1 Pseudomonadota bacterium
CAATACACTCCTCGTGGGGACCGGTGGTGAGACAACCCTGACAAGCGGGGCAATCAGCGATCTTGGCGGTACCGTCACCAGCTTTGATCCCGCGGCTGTCTTTGCAAGCGTTGAGGATGGCGTCCCTGTGCTGGCCGATAATGGCGGCGCGGTGGACACATTGGCGCTCCTCAGCGATGTGAATAATCCGGCCCTCGATGTGGGGGCGGGCCCGGCGGGGTTCGCCGCGGACGCCAATGGCAATGACCGGGTTGTTGACCAGGGCCTTGTTGACAATGGCGGTGCCGTTGATGCCGGCGCTGTGGAGCTTGATCGTATCAATTCTGCGCCAAGTCTCGGTGACCCTGTGCCACTGACTATTGGGGAAAATCTGGTCAATGCGGCCCCGCAACTGATCTTTCCAACCCTGACGATTACGGACCCCGATAACAATTATGATGGTGGCCGTTTAACGATTGATGGTCTGCTTTTGGAAGATCAAATAACCGTCGACGGTTATTTGATCT
>JBCBWJ010000433.1:0-502 GCA_039817165.1 Pseudomonadota bacterium
CTACCTCGCTTCGGGCGCGTGCCTTCCCCTGCGCCCGGTGGAGGAGCTGATCGAATACCTCGCCGACCGGCCGCGCACCGATTTTATCGAAAGCGCGACAACGGCGGATGTCCCCTGGACCGTGGGCGGGCTGGACGAGGAACGATTTACCATGCGGTTTCCGTTTTCGTGGAAGCGGCAGCGGTTCCTCTTTGACAAGTTCGTGGCGTTGCAGCGTCAGATCGGCCTCAAGCGGCGCATCCCCAAAGGGCTGGTGCCGCATATGGGCAGCCAGTGGTGGTGCCTGACGCGTCAGACCCTCACCGCGATTTTGCAAGGACCGGAGAGGCGTGAATATGACAATTATTTTCGCCATGTGTGGATCCCCGACGAGAGCTATTACCAGACGCTCGCGCGCCAGTTTTCGACCAATATAGAAAGCCGGTCGCTGACCCTGTCCAAGTTCGACTTTCAGGGCAAACCGCACATGGCGAAAATAATTGTCATATTCACGCCTCTCCGG
>JBCBWJ010000434.1:0-500 GCA_039817165.1 Pseudomonadota bacterium
CGCGACGCGTGGTGCATGCGATGCGCGCGCGTCACGATGCGGTCATGGTGGGCGGCGGCACGGCGCGGCACGATGATCCGTCGCTGACCGTGCGTGGCCTTGGCGTCACGGCGCAGCCGGTGCGCGTGGTGGTCTCGCGCCGGTTGGACTTGCCGCTGCTGGGACAACTGGCGCGCAGTGCGCGCGAGGTGCCGGTGATCCTGTGCCATGGCAAGGACGCCGACGCGATGCTGTGCCAGACATGGCGCGATCTGGGGGCGACGCTGCTGCCCTGCGCGACGGCGGGCGGCCAGTTGGACGCACGCGATGTGCTGCGCCAGTTGGGCGACCACGGTCTGACCCGCGTCTTTTGCGAAGGGGGCGGCGCGCTGGCCGCTTCATTGATCGAGGGTGATCTGGTGGACCGTCTGGTCGGCTTTACCGCCGGTGTCGCCATCGGCGCCGAAGGGTTGCCCAATATCGGCGCGCTCGGTCTGGGCAAGCTGGGCGATGCGGCGCGG
>JBCBWJ010000043.1:0-11162 GCA_039817165.1 Pseudomonadota bacterium
ATGGCTCTGGCTGTCTGATCACCGAAGGGGCGCGCGGCGAAGGTGGGTATCTGACCAATTCCGAGGGCGAGCGGTTCATGGAGCGTTATGCGCCCAATTACAAGGACCTCGCCCCGCGCGACTATGTGAGCCGGTCGATGACCATGGAGATCCGCGAAGGCCGCGGTGTTGGGGCGGAGGGGGATCACATTCACCTCAACCTCAGCCACCTGCCGCCCGAGGCGTTGCAGCTGCGCCTGCCGGGGATTTCGGAGAGCGCGCGCATCTTTGCGGGTGTGGACGTGACCAAGGAGCCGATCCCTGTGTTGCCCACCGTGCATTACAACATGGGCGGCATTCCGACGAATTACTGGGGTGAGGTGATCAGCCCCACAAAGGACGATCCCAACCGCATTGTGCCCGGTCTGATGGCTGTGGGCGAGGCGGGGTGTGCGAGTGTCCATGGGGCGAACCGGCTTGGGTCCAATTCGCTGATTGACCTTGTGGTCTTTGGGCGGGCCTCTGCCATTCGCGCGGGCACGGTTGTGGATCGTCAGGCGGCCCGGCCGGCGACGAACACCGGCGAGGTCGACAAGATCTTTGGCCGGTTTGACGGGTTCCGCTATGCCGACGGGGCGGTGCCGACGGCTGAGCTGCGCCTTGAGATGCAAAAGACGATGCAGGCGGATGCGGCTGTGTTCCGCACGTCCAAGACCATGGCAGAGGGCGTCGAGAAGATGGACGCGATTGCCAAGAAGGTGGACGACATCAAGGTCACGGACCGCAGCCTATATTGGAATTCGGACCTGATGGAGACGCTGGAGCTGACGAACCTGATGCCCAACGCGCTGGCCACGATCTATGGTGCGGAGGCCCGGCAGGAAAGCCGCGGGGCGCATGCCCATGAGGATTTCACCACGCGCGATGATGACACGTGGCGGGTGCATTCTGTGGCCAAGGTCGATGGGCCTGCGGTGACGATGACCTATCGCCCGATCATCGAGACGCCGCTC
Source organism: Pseudomonadota bacterium (assembly GCA_039817165.1). Classification (GTDB taxonomy): domain Bacteria; phylum Pseudomonadota; class Alphaproteobacteria; order Rhodobacterales; family Rhodobacteraceae; genus Roseovarius. Next base: position 993 of record JBCBWJ010000043.1, read on the forward strand.
ACGCAAGAAGATGCAGGCGGGATCGAACTGAAGAAGATCGCGCCGAAAGAACGCACGTTCTGATGCGTCTCTGGGCCGTTTTTGGCCTTTTGGCGCTGACCGGGTGCGGGGCGGCGGACAACGTGGCGCGCGATCAGGCCAAGAGTGTGGTGCAGACTGTGGTGACGGACCGGTATCCAGGAGTGAACCCCGCACCGGTCACGGATTGCATCATCGATGCGGCCTCTGCGGGTGAGATCATACAACTGGGCAGCGCTGCGGTCACTGGCATCACGTCCAGCACCGTGGAAACCGTACTGAAGATCGGCACCCGGCCTGAGGCGCTGACCTGTTTGGCGCGCAACGGGGTGATTGATCTTGGGATTTGACCCTGCGTGGTGGCATGCGACCATTCGACCGGTGGAAAGCTATGCAAGTTGGTCGGGAGTGGCTTATGTTGAACACAAATCGTGTGGAACGTGCGACGTCCGCCCGAATAGAGTCTTAGGAGAATAGAATGGTCCAGCTGACCCTTCCTAAAAATTCCCGGATGAAAACGGGCAAGACGTGGCCGAAGCCCAAGGGCGCCAACAATGTGCGCAAGTTCCAGATTTACCGCTGGAACCCGGATGATGGAGAAAACCCGCGGATCGACACGTATTACGTCGACCTCAATACTTGCGGGCCGATGGTTCTGGACGCGCTGATCAAGATCAAGAATGAAATTGACCCGACGTTGACCTTCCGCCGGTCCTGTCGCGAGGGGATTTGCGGGTCCTGTGCGATGAACATCGGCGGGATCAACACGCTGGCCTGTATTCATGGGATTGATGAGACGCCTGCCGGCACCGTGAAGATTTATCCGTTGCCGCACATGCCGGTCGTCAAGGATCTGATCCCCGATCTGACGCATTTCTATGCACAGCACGCGTCGATCATGCCGTGGCTCGAGACGAAGACGAACCGGCCCGAGAAAGAGTGGCGGCAGTCGATCGAGGATCGTGAGAAGCTCGATGGGCTGTATGAATGCGTGATGTGCGCGTCGTGCTCCACGTCCTGCCCCAGCTATTGGTGGAACGGGGACAAGTATCTGGGGCCAGCGGCGTTGTTGCATGCGTATCGCTGGATCATCGACAGCCGCGATGAGGCCCGCAAGGAGCGGCTGGATGATCTGGAGGATCCGTTCAAGCTCTATCGCTGTCACACGATCATGAATTGCGCGAAGACGTGCCCCAAGGGTCTGAACCCTGCGAAAGCCATCGCTGAGATCAAGAAGATGATGGTGGAGCGCGCCGTCTGACACGGGCGCGCATTCTTTCCAAGAATGCGGGCAAAATCTTTTAAAGATTTTGCGCCCCTGGGCGCGGTCGGGATTTCAAGTGTTTTTGGCAAGATGAAGCCGGGCTAGGGGCTTTACATAGGGGCGTTTAGCGCATTGTCTGGGCGGGTGCTGAGACAAGGAGCGCGCATGTCTATTCCTGAAGATGCCGAAGAGCGTCGGGCGATCCAGCCGGTGATTTGCTATCCGCCTGATACGTTGCCTGCGCCGGATCTGGCGCTGTACCGGGCCGCGCGTGAGAGCGCGGTGAAGGTGGATGAACGCCGGGCAGAGCCGCGCGAGGCCTGTTGTTTCCACGTCAAAGCCGGGCAGTTTTTTCGCATTTCCAGCATTGAAGGCCCGCAGGTGGGGGACCTCAACCTGTGGAACGCAAACGATCTCAGTGAGCGGTTCTATACCGGCAAGACCCGCGCGCTTCATGGCACGCATCTGACCGAGGGCGAGCGGATGTGGTCGGCTTTTCCCTATCTGCGGCCGATGGCGACGATCACGGAGGACACGCTGGGCTGGTACGGGTTTGATACCTATGGCGGGTCGGTGCATGACGTGATTGGCACGCGCTGCGATCCTTACACAGGCAATCTGTTGCAAGGGTCGCAGTATCATCATTGTTGTCATTCCAACCTGACCCGCGCTTTGGCACAGGCCACCGGACTGTCGTTGCGGGAGGCCGAGCCGCATGTGCATGACGTGCTGAACGTCTTTATGTGCACCGGCTTCACCCGCGACACAGGCCAGTATTTCATGAAGGCCAGCCCGGTGCGGCCGGGGGATTACCTTGAGTTTTTCGCAGAGATTGATCTGCTTGGTGGCTTGTCGGCCTGTCCGGGTGGGGATTGTTCCTCTGAGCATTCCAGCGATGTGGCGTCATGCCATCCGTTGCTTGTGGAGGTGTTTGCGCCGGTGGCGGGCGCGCTGCACGGTTGGGAGAGCCCGGCGGTGAACGAGTATGATCGCACCCATGGGGTGGGCCATGACTGATACGTTGCCGGACACTCAGTTGGAGCGTGTGAATTGGGTCATTCGTGCCCCGACCAATGCCGAATTGCAGCGCCGCTATGACCTTTGGGCGGCGCAGTATGATGGGGATCTGGGATCGCTTGAGCATTACATCGCGCCTGCCAAACTGGCGGAGGTGGCGGCAGAGCATCTGGATTTGGCGGCACGCGTGATCGATGCAGGCGCGGGCACGGGGCTTGTGGGGGAGGCGCTGACGGCCAAGGGGTTTGCGCATCTCACGGCGCTGGATTTCTCTGCGGGCATGTTGGAGGTGGCGCGCGGCAAGGGGGTTTATCAAGCCTTGCACGAGTGCGATTTGAGCCGGGAGACGGCGCTCTCTGCGGATATGGCGGATGCGCTTGTGACCTGCGGGACGACGACGCAGGTCCCGTCGAGCAGTTTGCGCGAATATGTCCGGCTTGTGCGGCCGGGTGGCAAGATCATCTTTGCTGTGGTGACCGGCACCTGGGACGAATTCGGCTATGCCCCGATCCAAGCCGAGCTGGAGGCGGCGGGGCGTTTGGAGGTGGTCTTCAAGGGGGCGCCGTTCCAGATGCTGCCCACCACGGAACCGCAGTTCATTTGTGAGATTTGGGTGATGCATGTCACGTAAAGGGGGCCAATGTGCCGGGGCCTGACCTTTTGATTGCCTTTATTCTCGCGACCTTTGTTTTTGGGTACATGCCGGGGCCTGCGCTGCTCTATACGGCGGCGCGGACGCTTGCCGGGGGGCGGCGGGATGGCTGGCACGCGGCGTTGGGGCTGCATATGGGCGGCTATGTGCATGTGCTGGCGGCGGCGTTCGGGTTGGCGCTTTTGTTTCAGGCGGTGCCGGTGCTTTATACGGCGCTGAAGCTGGTGGGCGCGGTCTATCTGGTTTGGCTCGGCATCGGCATTTTGCGCCGCCAGCAGGACATGCGCGTCGAGGTGCCAAAGGGGGCCCCCAAAGGGCGGGCTTTTTGGCAGAGCGCGACGGTTGAGATCCTGAACCCGAAGACGGCGATTTTCTATTTGGCGTTTCTACCGCAATTCACCGATCCCACGGCGGGGTTTGCGATCTGGGTGCAGTTCCTGATCCTGGGCACGGTGGTGAACATCGTGTTTTCGAGCGCGGATGTGCTGTGTGTGCTGCTGGCGGATCGGGTGGCGGGGCTGCTGCGGAGGCCGGGTCAGAGCGCGCGGTGGATGCAGCGCGTGGGTGGCAGTATCCTGATCGGGCTTGGGGTGAAACTGGCGCTCAGTCGAAGCTGAGCCTAGCTGCTTGCACGGATCAGCGCATCGACATGGCGGGCGCCTGCGCGGCTCAGCGCGCCGAGGTCATAGCCGCCTTCGAGACAGGACACGACGCGGCCCTCTGAATGCGTTTTGGCAATGGCGCAGAGCTTGTCCGTGACCCATTCGAAATCATCATCGGTGAACATCAGGTTGGCGAGCGGATCGGCCTCGTGGGCGTCAAAGCCAGCGGAAATGATCAACAATTCGGGTTTGAACGCCTCAAGGGCGGGGAACACCATGCCCTCATAGGTGCTGCGAAAGCCGCTGCTGCCGGTGCCGGGGGCGAGGGGGATGTTGAGGATGTTGTTGTGATCGCCTGTCTCGCTGGCCGCGCCGCTGCCGGGCCAGAGGGGCATCTGGTGGGAGGAGACAAAGAGCGTGCGGGCCTCTGATTTCAGCAGGTCTTGTGTGCCATTGCCGTGGTGGACATCAAAATCCACGAGCGCCACGCGGCTCAGACCGTGTCTTTCGAGCGCGTGTTTGGCGGCGATGGCCACGGTGCCGAAAAAGCAAAAGCCCATGGGCGTGGCGGTTTCCGCGTGGTGGCCCGGGGGGCGGCAAGCGACAAAGACGTTGTGTGCGGTGCCGTCCATGACCATGTCCACGGCCTTGAGCGCGCCCCCCACGGCGCGGCGGGCGGCGATGTAGGAGCCGGGCGACATATGCGTGTCGGCGTCGATTTGCACAAAGCCTTCGGTGGGCGAGGCGTTGGCGATCGTCTCGAGGTAGCTGGCAGGGTGGCAGAGCTGGATATCGGCGTCCGCGCAGTCGGGCGCCTCTGCCCGCAAGAGTGCTTTGCCCTCGAGCGCGGGTAGGAGATGTTCCAGTCGTGCCACGCGTTCGGGGTGGCCCGGCGGGGTCACGTGGCCCAGGAAATCATCATGGGTGATCAACGCTGTGGTCATGCATGCCTCCTTGAGATCAGCCGCGAGCCTAAGCCAATGGGGGCGCTTGTCCAGAGTTGACTTGCTGTTGGATGACGCGCCGTGCCAGTCTTGTAGCATGGAAGAAGACGCAGACGCTCCGACAGAAGCCGACCCGGTCGACGTTACCGATCAGGCCCAGGAGATTGCACTGAGTTTGTGGGACCTGGTTCACGGTTTTTTCGTGAACCTTCTCAGGCCGTGGAATGCGTATCAGGTGGCCATCGTGATCGCGCTTGTGATCGCGGCCTTGGTGTTGAGGCGGCTGGCAGGGCCGGCCATTCACGAATGGATGCGCACGCGGGAAGGCTGGCCCAAATGGCGGTTGCGCGTGCTGTTGGTGCTCCACAAGCGGGTGCAGCTGATCTTTTTCGTGGCGCTGATCTGGCCTGTTTTCTGGATCATGCAAGAGGTGACATGGCCCAGCCGATCCTATCTGGTGGGGATTGTGGCGCAGTTGTCATTGGCGTGGCTTTTGATCGCGATTGTGACGCGTTTCATCGCCAATGGGATCGTTCGTTCGCTGGTGCGGTATGCTGGCTGGGCGTGGGTGACGCTGAGCATTCTGGGGGTGACGCAAGAAGCGCAGGCGCTCTTGGACAATGCCGCGATTGAGCTGGGTGAGATCCGCCTGTCAGTCTGGATCGTCCTTCAGGCGATTGCCGCGCTTCTGGTGCTGTTGTACGGGGCGCGTTTTTTGGCGACGATGACCGCCACGCAGATCCGGCGCAATGATGACATATCGCCATCGATGCAGGTTCTGGCGATCAAGATCTTGCAAATGCTGCTTTATGGCGCGGCATTCTTTATCGGGTTGAATGCGGTTGGGATTGACCTGACGGGACTGGCGGTTCTGTCCGGTGCCATCGGGGTGGGCCTCGGTTTTGGCCTGCAAAAGGTGGTGTCCAACCTTGTGTCGGGTGTGATCATCCTGCTGGATAAATCGATCAAGCCGGGCGATGTGATCTCCTTGGGTGAGACCTTTGGGTGGATCAATTCCCTCGGCGCGCGATATGTGTCGATCACCACACGGGATGGTAAAGAGTACCTGATCCCCAACGAAGACCTGATCACCGGGCAGGTTGTGAACTGGTCCCATTCCAATGATTTCGTGCGGCTCGACATCCATTTTGGCACCGCCTATGGCGATGACCCCCACGAGGTGCGTAGGATTGCCATCGAGGCGGCATCAAGCGTGGACCGTGTGCTGAACTTTCGCGAGCCGGTGTGTCATATCGTGGGCTTTGGCGACAGTTCGGTCGATTACATACTTCGCTTCTGGATCAGGGATCCGACCGGCGGGCTGACCAATATTCGGGGCAATGTCTATCTGGCGCTTTGGGACGCGTTTCAGGCCAACGATATTTCCATCCCGTTCCCGCAGAGAGAGGTGCGCCTGATGGAGGAGGGCGAGGGCCCGATCACAGAGCAGCCCCCGGAACCGGCATGACGTCATGGTGGCGCAAAAACGCCACGGTGATACGTGCCGCAACGGGATTCATTGAAATGTCACGAGGCGCTTGTTACGTTTCAAGCATACCCGGCACCAGGGTTGATCGGTGCGCAACCTCAAGGAGGCAACGGTTCTGTCTTTTACCGCTGATGCGGCCATGACCGCAGAGAACGGCGCACCCATGGCGGTGCCACCCCAAGGCGCTTCAAGCGAAGCACAGCTGACGCGCATTATTTCCTCTCTTACAGATGACAAGGCCGAGGACATCGTGCAGATCGATCTGCGCGGAAAAACGGCGATTGGTGACTACATGGTCATCTGCTCTGGCCGGTCCACGCGGCAGGTGACGGCGCTGTCGGACAAGCTGGCGGAGCGGTTGAAAACAGAGCTGGGCGTTGCCACGAAGATCGAGGGCAAAGAGACCGGCGACTGGGTGCTTTTGGACACGGGCGATGTGATCGTGCATGTGTTCCGGCCCGAGGTGCGGGAGTTCTATCAGCTGGAAAAGATGTGGATGCCGAGCCCCAAGACGGCCACCTCGTAACCTATCATGCGGGTGCATGTCTGTGCCGTGGGCCGGTTGAAGCCGGGGCCTGAACGCAGCCTTATCGACGACTATCTACAGCGGTTTGACCGGAGCGGGCGGGCGCTTGGCCTGGGACCCCATGCGATGCATGAGGTCGACGAACGTAAGGCCACGGGCATGGCCGCCGAGGCCGCACTTTTGGACAAGGCCCTGCCCGAGGGTGCCGTGCGCGTTGTTCTGGATGAGCGCGGCAAGGCTCTGAGTTCGGTGGAATTGGCCGACCAGTTGGCGCGCTGGCGCGACGATGGGCGGGGTGATGTGGCCTTTTGCATCGGTGGGGCGGACGGGCTTGATCCGGGCTTTCGGGCGCGGGCGGACATGGCGCTTTCGTTTGGCAAGATGGTCTGGCCGCATATGCTGGCGCGGGTGATGCTGAGTGAGCAGCTTTATCGCGCGGCGACGATTTTGGCGGGGGCGCCGTATCATCGGGTGTGAGCGATGTGTGACCCGGAGCGGTCAGGCGTTTCGCAGCACGGTGAGGTAGACCCAAAGGCTCAGCACGGCGGCGGCGGTCGAGACGATGGTCATCACGGTGCCGGGCATGAAATGCACAAACCCCCCGAGATCGAGGAAGATGAAATATCCCACGTCCGTGACCCAGCCGACGATGGCTGTCATCACGATGGCTGTGGCGGAGTGTTTCCAGATGAAGATGGCCCCGATCAGGGTGAACGTGCCGATCCAGAGCAGGTTGAACCCGTGCTGGTTGATGATTGCGCCCATGGCAGGGTGATAGTCACCGGCCAAAAGCGCCGGGTCCACCGCGTCGGCCACGGCGGCCACCGCGCCGCCTGTGTCCTGAGAGATGACCACGATGCCTGCGAACATGTGGACGAGGCCCCAAATGACCCAAAGTACAGCGGCGATTTTGAGGGCGAGGATATGTGTGCTGGTCATCGGCGGGTTCCCTGGTTTACATCGTGCGTTACATTTTGTGAGGAGGTCTGAGTAGACTATGTCCACTAAAGCCGATTGGTAGACGAAGTCAACATTCATAGTGCCATGCAGAACACCGATCTTGCCCTGTTGATGGACCGCTTCATGCGCCGCATTCATTTCGGGCTGCAGGCCAAGGCGCATGCGTTTGACACCGCCAAGGTCGGCCCCGGAGGCGGGATCGTTTTGTTGACGTTGGCCGATATGGGAACGCCGGGCCTGCAAGAACTGACGCGCCGGGTGGCACGCGACAAATCGCAGATGACGCGCACGGTGCGCAGTCTGGAAGCGAAGGGGCTGGTCGCGCGGGCCCCCTCGCCCGATGATGCGCGGGTCACGCTGATCAGCCTGACGGAGGCGGGCGAGGCGGTGGTCCAGACCTTGCAGGCCGCGGTGGCGGACACGATCAACGACATTCTCGCGCCGATCTCCGCCTCGGAAAAAGACGCTTTGAAAGCGATGCTGGAGCGGGCGTTGCTCGACAGCGATCCAGACTATGGCAGAAATGCAAAAACCTGAATCACCTAACCCTGCCTGAAATCAGAGATTTCAACAGGTTAGGTGATACTTGATGGCTCAGATTATTTGCATTTCGCACTAGACCAAAAGAAAAGGGGCCGCAGAATGGTCCGCAGCCCCTTTGTTTGGCAAAGGTGCTTTTACTCGCCGTTGAGGGCGTTCAAGCCTTTGAGGATGTCGATGGCATAGGCCAGCTGATAGTCCTCTTCGCGCAGCTCGGCGACTTCTTCGGCGCGCTTGAGGTCTTCTTCGATCATCCGCATTTCTTCTTCGCTGAGGCTGTCATTGTCGAGACGCCCGCGCAGTTCCGCCTCTGACCGGCGGGTGCGGGTTTCGTCTTCTTCTTCCTCAGTGGCGGAGGCGCGGGGCTGTTCCACGAAGATGTCCGGCGACACGCCCAAGGCCTGGATCGAGCGGCCGGATGGGGTGTAGTAGCGCGCGGTGGTCAGGCGCATGGCGCCGTCGCCGCGCAGGGGCATGACCGTCTGAACGGAGCCTTTGCCGAAGCTTTTGGTGCCCACCACGATGGCGCGGCGGTGGTCCTGGAGCGCGCCTGCCACGATCTCGGAGGCGCTGGCAGAGCCGCCGTTGATCAGCACCACGATGGGCAGACCTTCGGCCAGATCGCCGTCTGTTGCATTAAACCGTTCGCCGTCCTGGGGATCACGGCCCCGGGTGCTGACGATCTCGCCTTTGTCGAGGAACGCATCCGACACGCGGATCGCCTGATTGAGCAGACCGCCGGGGTTGTTGCGCAGGTCCAGCACGATGCCGGAGACAGCGTCGCGGCCACCGGCTTCTTCGATCTGTTCGTTCAGACCGCTTTCGAGGTTGCGGTAGGTTTGATCGTTGAAGGTGGTCACGCGCAGCACCACGGCGTCGCGTTCGGTGCGGGCGCGCACGGCGGTCAATTTGATCGTGTCGCGGATGATGGAGATGTCAAAGGGTTCCGCCTCGCCCTCGCGGACCACGGTGATGATGATCTCGGAGCCCACAGGGCCGCGCATCATGTCCACGGCTTCATTGAGGGTCAGGCCAAGCACGCTTTCGCCGTCGACGTGAGTGATGAAATCGCCCGCCTCGACACCGGCCTCATCTGCGGGGGTGCCGTCCATGGGGGTGACAACCTGCACGAAGCCTTCTTCCTGTGTGACCTCGATGCCAAGGCCACCAAACTCACCGCGAGTCTGCACGCGCATGTCAGCGGCGTCATCGGGGGAGAGGTAGCTGGAATGGGGATCAAGCGAGGTGAGCATGCCGTTGATGGCCGCGTCGATCAATTCGCCCTCGTCGACCTCTTCTACGTATTGCGAGCGAATGCGCTCGAAGATGTCGCCAAACAGGTCCAGCTGCTCATAGACATTGGTGCTCTTTTCGGCCTCTTGCGCCAAGAGCGGTGCGGCCACTTGGGTGGTCACCACCACGCTGGTCAGAGTGCCAGCCAGGGCGGCCATCAGAAACTTTTTCATACCTCAAATCATCCTCTGTCAGTCTTGAACCAGAGCGCCGGATCGACCGGCTCGTTCTGTTCCCGAATTTCTATGTAGAGCGACTCGGAGTTTGCAACACCTGCGCCCTCTTCACTACGGGGCACAATCAAGTCATTGCCTGGCCCGTCATTTCCTGTGTTGGGTCCCGCCATCAGGCCCACCGGGCTGCCACCGGGCAGCACCTCTCCGGCCTCACCATAGACCACATCGAGCCCCGCGATCACAAGCAAAATACCGGCTTGCGGTTCCAGAATGATCACGTTGCCGTAATCGAGCAATGGTCCGCGATAGCGCACGGTGGCAGGCGCGGGCGTGGTCACGAGGGCCCGGGGGCGGGTGGCCATGACGATCCCGGGTCGGGTGATGCCCGCCGCGTCCGCCTCTCCGGCGCGGCGCAGGATGGTGCCCGCCACGGGCAAGGGCAGCGCGCCTTTGCGATCGGAGATGCCGGGCAGAGTTGTTGCGACCTCGTTCACGGCGATCTCACTGAGGCCGCTGGCAAAGCCTTCGAGGGTTTCGGTCGAGGCGATGAGAAGGGCTGTTCTGACCGGGTCTTCGGTGAAGCGGCGGGGCAGGTCGGTGCGGTCGGCCACGGCCTGGCTCAGGGCAGAGCGGGCGGATTGGACGCCTTGGAGCCCTTCTTCGAGCTTGTTGGCCGCACTTTGTTGCAG
>JBCBWJ010000044.1:0-11110 GCA_039817165.1 Pseudomonadota bacterium
CATCAGGTCTTTCAGGATTTCACGCCTTAAAGTGCCGTCTTCCGGACCTGTGCGATTGTACCTCGAAAGGATTTGGCGCGCCCGAGTGAGGCGCGCCAGGTTTTCATCGTCCCGCGTGTTGAACGCAGCCGGGTCAGTCCGCATGGTCGCTCCCAGAGCAGGCTGAGGGTCTCACGCTCACAAACCCAAAGAGTTGTAGCTGCTCACCACCTTGTTGATCGCCACGAGATAGGCCGCCGTTCGCAAGTCCGTGACGTCGCCGCGTTCCCGCCAGGTGTTAGCGATCTCCTGATAAGCTGACCGCATCGTGTCATCGAGGCCGGAGCGCACAAGTTCCAATTCGCCCGCCCCGCGCAGATAGCGATCCTTGAAGGTGGGCGTCAGGGTCCAGTTGATCGAATTGTCTTTGCTGATCCGTTCCAGTTCATCCAGCAACAACTGGTGGCGCGTCTCTTCCTGACGTCGCTGCATCCGGCCAAAGCGGATATGGCTGAGGTTCTTGACCCACTCGAAGTAGGACACCGTCACACCACCTGCGTTGGCGTACATGTCCGGTATGATCACCGTGCCTTTTTCGCGCAGGATCGCATCCGCCCCTGCCGTCACCGGGCCATTCGCGGCCTCGATGATCAGACCGGCCTTGATGTTGGCGGCGTTGCCCATATTGATCACACCCTCAAGGGCGGCTGGAAGCAGGATATCGCACTCTTCTTCCAGGTATTTTGATCCATCCCGAATGTACTTGCCTGACGGATAACCATCGACGCCGTTGTGCTTCGCAATCCAGTTGCGCACATCTTCAACATCCAGACCGTTCTCATCGTAAAGACCACCGTCGCGCTCGATGATGCCAATGATCTTGCAGCCGTCTTCCTCCTGCAAAAACTTCGCACCGTGATAGCCCACGTTGCCGAGGCCCTGAACGATCACCCGCTTGCCATCCAGCGTACCATCAAGACCCGCCTTCGCCACATCCTCGGGGTGACGGAAGAACTCTTGCAACGCGAATTGCACGCCTCGGCCCGTGGCTTCTGTACGGCCTTGGATGCCGCCTGCGTTGACCGGCTTGCCAGTGACACAGGCGCGGCTGTTGATGTCGGTGGTGTTCATGCGACGATACTGGTCGGCCATCCAGGCCATCTCCCGCTCGCCCGTGCCCATGTCGGGGGCTGGCACGTTCTGACTGGGATGGATCAGGTCGCGCTTGGCCAGCTCATAGGCGAACCGCCGGGTGATCATCTCCAGCTCTTCGGCATCCCACTCGCGCGGGTCTATGCGCAATCCCCCCTTCGAACCACCAAACGGCACCTCCACCACTGCACATTTATACGTCATCAACGCTGCAAGCGCCTCAACCTCATCCTGGTTAACGGCCATCGCATAGCGGATACCGCCCTTGACCGGCTCCATGTGCTCCGAATGCACTGACCGGTACCCGGTGAATGTCTGTATCTGACCGCGCAAGCGAACGCCGAACCGGACCGTGTATGTCGCATTGCAGACCCGAATTTTCTCTTCTAACCCCGGCGGAAGATCCATCAGCGCCACGGCGCGGTTGAACATCAAGTCGACGCTCTCGCGAAAACTGGGTTCTTTGACGTTTGCAGACATGGTTTTCTCTCTCCCTGGTGTTGGTGCGCCCATACGTTGAATGACGGGTCGTTTTTTCGCCATGGTTACCCCTTACCCGTGTTTTGTCTAGCGTTTGAATGACAGCGCCATGACGACCGGCCTGCAGCGAATCGACTGCCATTGATTATGGGTTGGAAACAGTGAAAGAAGATCGAACAGATTGTTCCCGATAAACCATTGTTTTTATTCATTTATACGCTGGATCGCCATAATTCCGCCCAGTTCCCACTGCATACCTGACTTGTCTAAAAGTATCCGTGGAACCGTGGGGTTAGCGAGGGTAAGCGAATGAATTTCGATTGGGGACGAGGGGTGGTTCGCCGCCGTGACAAACGTGTGTCGCTCAAGAATTCGACCGCCATGCGTTGCATCAAAACGTTCCGTGACGCCGAGGATGGTGCCGGGTCGTTGATGAGTTTGTACATCACGGTCATGCTGCTCATGCTGGCCGGTCTTGGCGTCGACACGATGCGCCAAGAGATGGAACGCACGCACCTGCAAGCGACATTGGACTCCGCCGTTTTGGCCGGCGCCGGCGCGCCCACCGGGTCCGACAAACAGGACGTGAAAGACATCGTCGAAGATTATTTCGCCAAGCATCAAATGTCATCTTACCTGCAGGAAATAGACATTGACGGTGAAGGCAGCGACGACATTGAAATCTCGCTCAACGCCACCCGCGTGTTTGCCGAAGCCAATATGGATATTGACACCTATTTGTTGCAGATGACCGGCGTTGATCAGCTCCGCGCCCTGGGTGAGGCGGAGGCCCAAGTGGCCCGACCCAAGCTTGAGATTTCGCTCGTGCTCGACGTATCGGGTTCGATGGCTGGAACGAAGTTGGAAAACCTTCAGACGGCGGCCAACTCTTTCGTGACGACCATGTTGACCCAGTCCGACCCGGGCGACACGTTTATCTCGCTCGTGCCTTTCGCGTGGACGGTGACACCCGGCCGGGACATCTTCAACGAATTGCAAGTCACCACCACGCACGAGTATTCCACGTGCCTTCGCTTTGCGTCCTCGGACTACAACACACCCGCGATCGACCCAGACGTCAGCCAAGACCTGCAGATTTTCACATCGATCTACGGGGATTTCGATGAGTTCAATCTGGGGTGGCGGTCCTGCTTTGCGGATTCGCGCAGTGAAATCCTGCCTTATTCCACGAGCGAGGCCGACCTGCACGCGCACATCAACAACCTGAACGCTGACGGAAATACTTCGGCGCATATCGGGATGAAATGGGGCGCTGCCCTGCTGGATCCAGAATTCCAGGAAGTTGTGACCGGCCTGCAGACCGCAAACGTGGTGGACTCAAGCCTCATCAACATCCCGGCTCAGTACAATGAGCCCGAGACACTGAAGGTCGTTGTGCTCATGGCGGACGGCCGCAACACCTACTCTTATTACTTTGACGACGACAGCGCGTATCGCGGTCCGAATTCCGACCTGTTCCGCATGACTTGGGAAGAAATGGAATTCGACTACGCCTGGAAAGAACGCAATCGCGGCGGCATCCGCTATTCCAACGACGAGAGTAAGTGCAGTCAGGCAAATTGGAACTGCGAATACATCGCAACCGGTGAACAGTTCTCGGCCTATTACCTTTATGATGACGAACACTATCTCGACATTGAAGGCACCGGCCCGATCAACAACCAGACCTTCGACGAGCAAGACAGCCCGGATGTGGTCAGCACAGGTTCACCCAACGGCGGAACACCGACATGGGTCGATGCGGATGTTTTCGAAGAATTCGAAAACCACCCTGCCCACGTCAACACCGACACGTTATCCTGGGAAGATGCATGGGGCCTGATGACACCCAATTGGTTCGGTCACACGACCGGCAACTGGGGGCCGTGGAATGACTATGTCGGTAGCCAGTTTGAAACCGGCGGCACCAAAGACACGCGGATGCAGTCGATTTGCACAGCGACCAAGAACAAGGACGTGATCGTCTACACCATCGGCTACGACATCTCCGAGAACGGCAACGCCGAGGTGCAGCTGGAAACCTGTGCGTCGAGCCTGAACCACTACTATCCCACCGACGGCGACAACATCTCCGACGCCTTCTCGTCCATCGCGTCCAACGTGAAGAACCTGAGGCTGACCCAATGATGCAGAACCTGAAAGCCCATCTTCGGTCCTTCATCCGCGAGGAAAGCGGGACCGCTTCTGTGGAATTCATCCTGGTGGTGCCGATCTATATAACCGTGCTTGTGATGGGTGTTGAGCTCTCGATCGTCACAATGCGCCACACATTGCTCGAACGCGGCATGGACATTGCGGTGCGTGAAGTTCGTCTCGGCACCGGAACGGCGCCACAGCACAATGACATCAAAGACCTGATCTGCGCCAACTCGCTGATGCTTCTGGATTGCAAAAACAAACTGCGTCTCGAGATGCGCTCGGCTGATATCCGGTCGTTCAACACGCTCGATCAGTCAGCCGACTGCACCGACAGCGCTGAGCCGTCCAAGCCGGTGCGCGCCTTTGAGCCCGGACAACAAAATGAACTGATGTTGATGCGCGCCTGCCTCAAATACACGCCGCTCTTCCCCGAGGCCTTCCTGGGCAGCGCTTTGGGCAAGGACGCAAGCGGCGAGGCCTCGTTGATCGTCACAGCAGCTTTCGTTCAGGAGCCTTTGTAAAATGTACTGGACCTTGATCAAATCCCACATTCGTGACTTCGCGCAGGACACGCGCGGGACCATCATGGTGGAAACCGTGCTGAGCCTGCCGCTGTTGATCATGGGCCTTACGGCGATGTTCGAGTTCTTCGAAATCCACCGCTTTCAAAGCGCGCGGGACAAGGCGACCTACACGATCGCGGATATGATCTCTCGCGAGAACGATGTGATCACAGACATCTACATCGACAATGCAAAAATCCTTTTTGACGAGATCGCCGACGACTACGCAGACAACCAGATCCGCATCAGCATCATCGAGTTCGATGGCACCAACAACGAATATCAGGTGAACTGGTCCGAAATTCGCGGCACCGGTGGCATGGATGTTCTCAAAGATTCTGACGTGCGCGACGACACCGCGAACCTGCCGGTCCTCAACGACGGCGAAGAGCTGATCCTCGTGGAAAGCGAAGCAAAGTACAAAACCATCTTCGAAATCGGTTTTGACGACAACATGACGGTTGAAACCCGCGTGTTCACCAGCATTCGGTTTGCGCCGCAAATGTGCTTCGACGCGTGCCAGAGCGAAAGCTGAACCGAAGCGGCGCTTGAACGCGCCTCAGTCGAATAGCCCCAGATCGCCCTTGTCGCGCTTCAGCAGCATCGCGGCCAGCATATCCGCCATGATCTTGCCGGCCCCTCCGGGTGTAACCCCGCCAATTCCGATGCGTTTGCCCATCCGCCACCAAAGACCCGGCATCCACCGCGCGCCCGAGGACGATTTCAGATGCACCACAAATCCGTGCGACGGCTTGAACACAAAGACACTGCGGTCAACCGAGTGTATGTCATCGAATGCGGCGATGACTTCGCCGTTGCTGGTGCGCAGTCCTGCATCGGTCAACTGAACACCATGCGCTGTGGCCTGCCTCATGCGCTCGGCCACCCATAGGCACAAGCCCCCCATGCCCAACAGAAAAGCCTGCCAGCCAAGCGTCGCTGGCGGATGAGCCAAGCCGGTGTAGACCAACATCCCCCCCAGCAAGAGAAGCATGCCCACGCCGAGGAACCGACGCGTGGGGGATGCGTATAGTTCGGTGATCACCTCATCAGACATGCGCGCTTGGTTACCTGCTTTGGCGTCCGGCGGCGAGAGGGAATTTGCGCCTCAGCGCAGCACCGATTTGCGCACCATGTCCCAATGCAGCGCTTCGACATCCGACATGCTCAGCCGACCGCCGTCCCGAAACCATGTGTTGACGCCGTTTAGCATGGCAATAACGGCCATGGCGGCAATGCGCGTGTCCGGGATTTGAAAGCTCCCGTTCTGCGTCCCCGCCGTCAGGATGTTCTCCAGCCGGGCCTCGTAGCTGCGCCGCAACGCCTCGATCTGGTCGAAATTGTCCTTCGTCAGGTTGCGCAACTCCATGTAGGCGATGAAAACCGCCTCGGGCCGCGCCGCGTGGTATCGGATATGAAAACTCACGAACTGTTCCAGCCGGTCAACCGGCGCACCGGGCTGCATTGCCGTGTCATAGGCAACGAGCAGCTCATCCATATGAGTCTTCATCAGATCGTAGAGCAAGCTTTGCTTATCGGGAATGTAGTTGTAGAGCGCTCCCGCCTGAACTCCCACCTCCGCCGCAATTTGGCGCATGGAAACAGCGGCATAACCGAACCGCGCAAACAGCGATCTGGCCGCATCGCGCAAACGCGGCCCGGTGATGTCGGAATGCGATCCTTGAGTGCGTGCCATGGCGCAGCCTTAACTGAACATGCGTTCAAATCAATCCCCGCTTGCGTGCGCCCCTGCAAAAGTGGCACATAAAGATGTGGAAACGGCGTTCAAAGAGGGCCCTCATGCTCCGTTCAATGGCGATCATCGCAATACCGGCGTGCCTTGCCGCCTGTTCGACCTTCCCTGAACTGGACGGCCAGATCAGCCCTGCGGTGCAAAGCGCGGACTACCCCGCCCTCTTGCCCGCCGAAGACTTGCGCGCGCAAGTGTCCACCGGTCCGCTGGAACCGCGCGAGACGCCCATTTTTGCGCAGGCCGAACAGATCGACAACCGCGCCGACGCCCTGCGCGCCCGTGCCGCCAGCCTGCGCGGCGACGTGATCGAAGAAGAAGACCGCGACCGTCTCGATCAGGATATCACGATCGACGACGAAGAGGTCTGAGGCCCCCCTCAAGGTCTGCGTTGCACCGCCTGTCTCTAGGTTGTAGAGGCGGGTTCAACCCATTCATCCAAAGCGGAGCGCAGACATGACACACCATTCCGACAGTGGCCCCCTCCGCCTTGGGATAGCTGGGCTTGGCACCGTGGGTGCGGGTGTTGTCAAGATCGTGCGCCAGAAGTCCAATTTGCTGGCAGATCGCGCCGGACGTCCAGTGGCCATCTCCGCCATTTCCGCACGCAACCGCGACAAGGACCGCGGCGTGAACCTCTCTCAATACGCTTGGGAAGATGACCCCGTGGCGCTCGCCACCCGCGACGATGTAGACGTTTATGTCGAGCTGATGGGCGGCAGTGACGGCCCGGCCAAAGCCTCGGTTGAGGCAGCGCTTAAGGCCGGCAAACATGTGGTCACAGCCAACAAGGCGCTCTTGGCCCATCACGGCCAGGCCCTGGCCGAACTGGCCGAGGCACATGGCGCCGTCTTGCGGTTCGAGGCGGCTGTCGCAGGTGGCATTCCGGTGGTCAAAGCGCTGACAGAAGGGCTGGCTGGCAACGACATGGACCGCGTCATGGGCGTGATGAATGGCACCTGCAACTACATCCTGACCCGGATGCAGTCGGCCGGTCTGCCCTATGAAGAGGTCTTTGAAGAGGCCAATCAGCTTGGCTATCTGGAAGCCGATCCCACCCTCGACGTGGGCGGTATTGATGCCGGCCACAAACTCTCGCTTCTCGCCTCCGTGGCCTTCGGGACCCAGGTTGATTTCGCCGCGGTGGAGCTCGACGGCATCGAACGCATCACCATCGACGACATTCACCAGGCCGCCGACATGGGCTATCGCATCAAGCTTCTGGGCGTGGCCCAAATGACGGGACGGGGACTGGAACAGCGCATGTCACCCTGCCTCGTTCCCGCTGCCAGCCCGCTGGGTCAACTTGAAGGCGGCACCAACATGGTGGTGCTTGAGGGCGATCAGGTCGAACAGATCGTGCTGCGCGGTCCGGGCGCGGGCGAAGGCCCCACAGCGAGCGCCGTGATGGGCGACGTGATGGACATCGCGCGCGGCTTCCGGGTCAGCACTTTTGGCGTGCCCGCCGCGTCTCTGGCGCAAACCACGCCCGCGAAAACCGCCACACCTGCGCCCTACTACCTGCGTCTGGCGCTCGAAGACAAACCCGGCGCATTGGCCAAACTGGCAACGGTGCTAGGCGATGCAGGCGTTTCCATCGACCGGATGCGCCAATACCGCCATGACGATGCAGGGGCTGCCCCGATACTGATCGTCACCCACAAAACCACCCGCGACGCGCTCGACGCGGCGATCACCGGCATGCAAACCCTCGACGTGGTCACCGGAGAG
This sequence comes from Pseudomonadota bacterium, assembly GCA_039817165.1. GTDB lineage: Bacteria > Pseudomonadota > Alphaproteobacteria > Rhodobacterales > Rhodobacteraceae > Roseovarius. The sequence goes on from JBCBWJ010000044.1 coordinate 7,816, forward strand.
CCCGTCGCCCTCAGGATTGAAACCGTATAAGGCGAGACGCGCCCGCACGGGAGCGGCGAGCGCGCGCGCCCTTGCCCAAAGCCCGACCCAAAGATAACACTGGCCGCCGACGCAAGAAAAAGGAACACCCATGCCCGCCCAATTCGACGACGCCCTGCTCTCCCTCGGCCTCGCCCGCGTGGCAGAACAAGCCGCCCTGGCCTGCCGCCCTCTGATCGGGCGCGGCGACGAAAAAGCCGCCGACCAGGCCGCCGTCAATGCGATGCGCGAAGAACTGGGCAAGCTTGATATCGCAGGCGTGGTGGTCATCGGCGAAGGCGAACGCGACGAAGCGCCCATGCTCTATATCGGCGAAGAAGTGGGCACCGGAAACGGACCCGGGGTCGACATTGCCCTTGATCCGCTCGAAGGCACCACCATCACCGCCAAGGCCATGCCCAACGCGCTCACGGTGATCTCCATGGCTCCGCGCGGCACGATGCTGCACGCCCCCGACGTCTACATGGACAAGCTCGCCATCGGGCCGGGATATCCCAAAGATGTCGTTTCCCTCGACATGTCCCCCACTCAACGTGTTGAAGCACTGGCCAAAGCCAAAGGTGTGGCGCCCTCAGACATCACCGTCTGCGTCCTCGAACGCCCCCGCCACCAGGATACCATCACCGAATTGCGCGGCCTTGGCGCCTCGGTCTACCTCATCGGCGATGGCGATGTGGCAGGCGTCATCCATTGCTCGGATGCCGAGACCACAGGGATCGACATGTATATGGGCTCTGGCGGCGCGCCCGAAGGCGTGCTGGCCGCAGGCGCGCTCAAAGCCTTGGGCGGACAAATCTGGGGCCGCCTCCTGTTCCGCAATGACGATGAACGCGGGCGGGCGGCCAAGGCCGGCATCACCGATCTCGACCAGATCTATGCCCGCGACGACATGGTCAAAGACGATGTGATTTTCGCCGCCACAGGCGTGACCCAAGGCTCCATGGTCGCAGGCCTCAAGCAGGGCGCAGGTTACATTGAAACGGATACAATGCTCCTGCGCTCCAAAACCGGCGAACGCCGCCGCATGACGTGCCGCCACCCGGTATGACCCCCCGCGAGACGCGCCCGAAAGGGAGCGGCGAGCGGCCATTTCAACCTGACGCGATCCATGCCACGCTGTGCCCATGACGCATGACGCCTTCCTTCAGGTCGAAACCTCGCTCACCGCCCGCCGGTGGGTGGGTCCCGGCGCAGACGTGGATCGCCAGGCCGAGGCCCTCACCCAAACCACCGACCTGCCCCGCCCGCTCTGCCAAACCCTGGCCCGCCTTGGCGTCGCGCCCGAAGATGTCACGAGCTATCTCGACCCCAAACTGCGCGACCTTCTGCCTGACCCCCGCACGCTCAAAGACATGGACCGCGCCGCGACGCGCTTTCTCGCAGAGGTCGATCGCAAAGGCCGTATCGCAATTTTTGCCGATTACGACGTCGACGGCGGCAGCTCAGCGGCGCTTTTGCTGGACTGGTTGCGCCAAGCGGGTCTCACGGCGACGCTTTATATCCCTGACCGCATCGACGAAGGCTATGGCCCCAACCCCACAGCCATGGCAGAGTTGGCCGCGCATCACGACCTGATCATCTGCGTCGATTGCGGCACACTGAGCCATGACGCGATCGCGTCGGCAAAGGGCACGGATGTGCTTGTGCTCGACCACCATTTGGGCGGCGAAACCCTGCCCTATGCTCTCGCGGTGGTGAACCCCAACCGACAGGATGAAACCGGTGACCTGGGCCATCTCTGTGCGGCTGCCGTGGTCTTTTTGATGCTGGTGGAGGCCGGACGCCAGTTGCGCGAGGCCGGCCGCACAGGGCCCGACCTGATGGCCATGCTCGATCTCGTGGCGCTGGCCACAGTGGCGGATGTGGCCCCATTGCGCGGCGTGAACCGGGCTTTCGTGCACCAAGGCCTCAGGGTCATGTCAGAGCGCCGCCGCCCCGGACTTGTGGCGCTGTGCGATGTGGCCCGCCTTGATACAGCGCCCACCTCCTATCACTTGGGCTTCGTGCTGGGTCCGCGGGTCAATGCCGGTGGTCGCATTGGCAAGGCCGATCTGGGCGCGCGCCTTTTGGCCACAACCGACCCCCACGAGGCCGCAGCCCTTGCAGAACGCCTCGACCACCTCAACACAGAGCGCCGAGACATCGAAACAGCCGTGCGCGACGCCGCTCTGGCACAGGCAGACGCCCGCGGCCTCGAACACCCGCTCATCTGGGCCGCGGCAGACGGCTGGCACCCGGGCGTGGTGGGGATCGTCGCCAGCCGGCTCAAGGACCACACCAACAGACCCGCTGTGGTGATCGGCTTTGACGGGGACGAAGGCAAAGGCTCCGGCCGCTCTGTCACCGGCGTCGATCTGGGCGCCTCCATTCAGCGACTGGCTTCAGAGGGCCTCCTGCTCAAAGGCGGCGGGCATCGTATGGCGGCCGGTCTCACCGTGGCCCGCGACCAATTGGAACCCGCGATGGCAAGACTGTCAGAGCTTTTGGAACGCCAAGGCGCAGGCCAGACAGGCCCCGCCGACCTCCGGCTCGACGGCCTCATGATGCCCGGTGCGGCAACACCCGATCTTGTCACCCAGATTGAGACTGCAGGCCCCTTTGGCGCAGGCGCGCCCGGCCCAAGATACGCCTTTGCCGACATGGCCATCCGCTTTGCCAAACGCGTGGGCGAGACCCACCTCAAATTGCGGTTCGGCGACAGCACTGGTCCGCAACTCGATGCGATTGCCTTCGGCGCGTTCGACAGCCCGCTCGGCCCCCGCCTCCTGGAACACGGCGGCGCACGCTTCCACCTAGCCGGGCGGCTCGACCTCAACACATGGGGCGGGCGGCAGTCGGTGCAACTGCGTCTCGAGGATGCAAGCCCCGCCTCCTGACCCTCCGCGCGCGTATTTCCCTAAAAACCCCCTTGCGGAGCAGTGCGGTTTTTCATAATCAGCAGGTCACCACCACGTGGCCCGTTCGTCTATCGGTTAGGACGCCAGGTTTTCAACCTGGAAAGAGGGGTTCGATTCCCCTACGGGCTGCCACTATCATTTCCCTGAAATGGTGGGTGTTCGGGTAAGGCATGCCGGCCGCGCGCGGTGCGATCAGGCCTCCGGGGCCCCGTATGTGGCCGCATATTTGCCGTGCTTTGAAACTGTCACTTACGACTGGGTTGTTCCCTTTGGCCAAACCCAACGATGCAGTTAACCCAATTGAAAAAAACAAATACAATCAGTGGATTGAAGCTCTCAATTCGAGCGGAAAACCAAGC
>JBCBWJ010000045.1:0-10854 GCA_039817165.1 Pseudomonadota bacterium
CGTAGACCCGGTGACGGTGCTTGCCTTGGGCGACAGCCTGACCCAGGGCTTTGGCCTGCCCGAAGCGGACGGCTTGGTCCCGCAATTGCAGCGTTGGTTGCACGATGAGGGCGTGGCGGCCACGCTGATCAATGCAGGCGTGTCCGGTGACACCACCGCTGGCGGGGCCGCGCGCGTCGGCTGGAGCCTCACACCCGAGGTGGACGCGATGATCGTGACCCTGGGCGGCAACGACATGTTGCGCGGACTGGATCCGGGTCAGGCGCGCGCCAACATCGAAAGCATCCTGCAAGTGGCGCAGGATCAGGACATCGAGGTGCTGCTTGTGGGCATGCAAGCGCCGGGCAATTACGGGCCTGAGTACAAACAGGCGTTCGACAGTCTTTATCCCGATCTGGCACAGGCCTATGGCACGCTGTTTTTCGAGAGTTTCTTTGGGGGGCTCGGCTCTGACGATCCTGCGCAGCTGCGCGCGTTCTTTCAACCAGACGGCATTCACCCCAACGCCAAAGGTGTGACCCGGATCGTGGAGGCGTTGGGCCCTTCGGTTGCCGAATTGATCAAGGCCAGTGCGGCCCAAAGCCCGTGATCAGACGGTTGTGCCCTGTTCGGGGATATCAAAGTCATCCGGGGCCAGCTCGAACCGGTCAAATTCGAACCCCGGTGAGACGGTGCAGCCCACAAGGGTGAACGCGCCGGTGCATTCCGCCCGTTGCCACCACCCCGGCGGGACAATGACTTGGGGCGTTTGCCCATCGGTCAGATCCGCACCCAACAGGTGTCGCTGTGCCGGGCCGTCATCGCGCTCTGCGATGCGCAAAAGAAGCGGATCGCCCGCGTAAAAATGCCATATCTCGGCGGCATCGACCTTGTGCCAGCGGTTCTCTTGCCCGCCTTCCAGCAGAAAGTAGATGGCCGTGCCCGTCGCCCGGCCCGGGCCCGCCGCGCGCCAGGTTTCGCGGTAATGCCCGCCTTCGGGGTGCGGCGCGAGGCCCAGCGCGTCGATGATCGCGGCCGCATCGGTCACTTCAGGATCGACCGGCCTGCGTAGTGCGCGACCTCGCCCAGCGCCTCTTCGATGCGGATCAGTTGGTTGTATTTCGCCAACCGGTCAGAGCGCGCGAGCGAGCCGGTCTTGATCTGTCCGCAATTGGTGGCCACGGCGAGATCGGCGATGGTGGCATCCTCTGTCTCGCCAGAGCGGTGCGACATCACATTGGTCATGCCCGCCCGGTGCGCCATGTCGACGGCGCGCAGGGTCTCGGTCAGGGTGCCGATCTGGTTGACCTTCACCAGCATGGAATTGGCGGCCCCCGTCTCGATGCCTTGGGCCAGACGCGCCGGGTTGGTGACAAAGAGGTCATCGCCCACCAACTGCACCCGGTCGCCAATGGCCTGTGTCAGCGCGATCCAGCCGTCCCAGTCATCCTCGCTCATGCCATCCTCGATGGAGATGATGGGATAGTCGTCCACCAGCGCCTTGAGATAGGCGGCGTTCTCTTCGGGGCTGAGCGACAGGCCTTCGCCGGAAATCTCGTATTTGCCGTTCTTGAAATACTCCGTCGCCGCGCAATCAAGCGCGAGATAGATGTCTTTGCCCGGTGTGTAGCCTGCCTTTTCGATGGAACGCAGAATGAAATCGAGCGCGGCCCGGGTGGAGCTGATATCCGGCGCAAAGCCGCCCTCATCCCCGATGCCCGTGGACAGCCCCGCCGCGGAAAGCTCTTTTTTCAGCGTGTGAAACACCTCCGCCCCCATGCGCACGCCGTCGCGGATCGTGTCCGCGCTCACTGGCATGATCATGAATTCCTGAATGTCGATGGGGTTGTCGGCGTGTTCGCCGCCATTGATGATGTTCATCATCGGCACCGGCAGCACCCGCGCCGAGGTGCCGCCCACATAGCGAAAGAGCGGTTGCGTGGTGAAATCCGCCGCCGCCTTGGCCACCGCAAGCGACACACCCAGGATCGCATTGGCCCCCAGCCGCGCTTTGTTGGGTGTGCCATCGAGCTCGATCATCGCCTCGTCGATCGAGACCTGTTCGGTCGCGTCCATGCCCGCGAGCAGCTCTGTGATCTCACCGTTTACAGAGGCGCAGGCCTCCCGCACGCCCTTGCCCAGATAGCGCGCCGGATCGCCATCGCGCTTTTCGACGGCCTCATGCGCGCCGGTGGACGCCCCCGACGGCACCGCCGCGCGGCCCATGGTGCCATCTTCGAGCACGACATCCACCTCCACCGTCGGGTTGCCCCGGCTGTCGAGAATTTCGCGGGCGTGAATGTCGATGATCAGGCTCATGGGGGCTCTCCAATTGTGATGCGGCGTGCTTATCAAGTTTCCGGGTGGATGCAACCGGTAGTGTTAGCGCTATCACATTTACCGCCGCCATTCAGGCGTGGCCAGTCAGGTGCGTCTTTTTCGTTGCCTGACAGGCTTTGGCCGCGCCGGTTTGGGCCCCGCAGATTTTGCGCGCCCGGAGGTGTCCTGATCCGGTCCCTCCAAACCCACCTGATCGCGCAGGATGCGCGGGCGCACTTCTTCCACCTGGCCGGGCTTCAACTGGCCCAACTGAAACGGCCCGTAGGAGACCCGGATCAACCGGTTGACCATAAGGCCCACGGCCTCCATCGCGCGGCGGACTTCGCGGTTGCGCCCTTCGCGCAGCGCCACCGTCACCCATCCATTCGCCCCGGTTTGCCGATCCAGCGTCACCGTCATGGGCTGGAACCGTTCGCCATCGATCACCAGACCTTTGCGCAACGGCTCCAACGTGGCCTCTGCGGGCCGGCCCTTGACGCGCACGCGGTACCGCCGCAACCAACCGGTCGACGGCAGCTCCAGCTTGCGTTTGAGCCCACCGTCATTGGTCATCAACAACAACCCCTCGGAGTTGAGATCGAGCCGCCCCACCGTCATGACGCGTGGCATGTCCTCGGGCAGCTTGTCAAACACCGTCGCGCGGCCCTGCTCATCCTTGGCGGTGGTCACGAGGCCGGTTGGTTTGTGATAGAGCCACAGCCGGGGCGGCTCTGGCGCGCGCAAGGCCACGCCGTCCACCTCGATCTTGTCCTCCGGTGTCACGTTCAGCGCGGCGCGTTCCACCCGCGTGCCATTGAGCGTCACCTTACCCGCCTCGATCAGGCGCTCTGCCTCGCGCCGGCTGGCGCGCCCGGCGCGGGCAATGACCTTGGCGATACGTTCGCCTTTTTTGGGATCTGTGCTCATGACCGGCGGCTTAGCGCAAAAGCCGGGCTTGCGAAAGCGCCGCGAACACGGCACTCAGACCCATGGTGTTTCGCTCATTCATGGAGGCCGCCCTCTCTGAGGCCCGCGCCGCCGCCGCGCGCGGCGAAGTGCCGGTGGGCGCGGTGGTGGTCAGCCCGGACGGCGCCGTCGTCGCCGCAGCCGGCAACCGCACGCGGGAAAATCATGACCCCACAGCCCATGCCGAAATCGCCGCCCTGCGCGCCGCCTGCGCGGTGTTGGGGTCAGAGCGCCTTCTGGATCATGATCTCTATGTGACACTGGAGCCCTGCGCTATGTGCGCAGGCGCCATCGCAGCGGCGCGCATCAAACGGCTCTATTTTGGCGCATCCGACCCGAAATCCGGCGGCGTCCTGCATGGGGCGCGGGTGTTTGACCATCCTCAATGCCACCATGCACCAGAGGTGTATGACGGCATCTCCGCGGCCGCCTGTGAGGCGCTTCTCAAAGAGTTCTTCGCCCGCCGCCGCTAGGCCGGATGCCTCCGGCGGGAGTATTTTTGGCAAGATGAAGCCGGTCCGCGTTTTTCATCTTGCCTGAAATGCTCCGGCGCATGGGGCAGCGTCCCAATCACATCTCGATGGCGATCATGACCTCAGGCTCGATCACATCCACGCCGGGCAGCTCTGCCACAAGCACCTCTGCCGTTTGTTCGAGGATCGGGAAGGTCTTGTAGTGGCACGGGATCACCGTCTTGAACTCAAAGAACGTTTTCGCCGCATAGGCCGCGCGGCGCATATCCATGGTGAAATGCCCGCCCGCGCAGAGGATCCCAATGTCGGGGGCATGCAGATCGTTGAACACTTTCATATCCGCCATCACATCGGTGTCGCCGCTGGCATAGATCGTGTGGCCTTCGCCCGCGATCATGAAACCGCATTCGGTGCCGGGCACGGATGGCCCGTTGGCGGCGCCGAAGCTGGTGGAATGCACCGCATGGACCATCGTCACGGCCACACCGCCCAGATCCACGGTGCCACCTTTGTTGAAACCCACGGTGGCGATGCCCTCATGCTCTTCCCAATGCGACATCAGATCGTACTGCCCCACCACCGGCACGTCCAATTTGCGCGCCAGATCAAGCGTGTCCGCCACGTGGTCGAAATGCGCGTGGGTCAGCAGGATATGCGTGGCCCCCGCCACCGCCGCATCATGGCTCACCTCCGGCAGCATGGGATTGCCCGTGAGCCAAGGGTCCAACAGCAAAACGCATTCGCCCATCTCAATCCGAAACGAGCCGTGGCCCAACCAAGTGATTTTCATAGCAACCTCCCTATCTTTGAGCATGATGGTAGCAACATAGCCGCAGGAGAAAAGCGTGGAGTGGACACGCCAGATCGATATCTATTGCGAACGCCTCGATGCGAGCTATTGGGCCGAGCCGATCAACGCGCTCACCAATGCCGCGTTTCTCTTTGCGGCCGCTGTCATGGCCTACCGCCTGAGGGACGCGCAGATGCCGGTGGCCTGGGGGCTCGTTTTCATACTTGCAGGCATCGGGGTGGGCAGTTTTCTCTTTCACACCCACGCGCAAAGCTGGGCGGCGCTCGCTGATGTCGGCGCGATCGCGCTCTTCATACTGCTCTACCTTTATGCGGCGAGCCGCGACTACCTGGGTCTGTCGCGCCTATGGGCAGGCCTGTCTGTCCTCGCGTTCTTTCCGTTTGCCGCGCTGCTCACCCCGCTATTCGCCTATCTGCCGGTGCTGGGCGTCTCATCCTCTTACGTGCCTGTGGCGCTCTTGATCGCGATCTACGGCGTGATCTTGTGGCCCCGTCACCGCGCCACCGCGCGCGGCCTGCTCATCGGCGTGGCGCTTTTGATGGTCTCGATCACCTTGCGCTCTCTGGACGCGCCACTCTGCGCGCAGATCCCTATCGGGACCCATTTTGCCTGGCATATCCTCAACGCGATCATGCTGGGCTGGATGATAGAGGTCTATCGCCGCCACATGCTTGCACGCAGCCCGGCGGAGGGCTAAACGAGCGCCATCCTGAGGCTGAGGAGCCAGACATGTCCATCGACACCCAAACCGCCGCCCGCGTGGCCAAATTGGCCCGCATCGAAGTGGACGAGGCCGATCTGCCGGTGCTGGCCGAAGAGTTCAACACGATCCTGGGTTTCATCGAACAACTGGGCGAAGTGGACATCGACGGCGTGGAACCGATGACATCCGTCACACCGATGCGCCTGGCCCGCCGCGCGGATGTGGTCAGCGACGGCGACCAGCAGGCAAACGTGCTCAAAAACGCCCCCGACGCGCGCGAAGGGTTTTTCGCCGTGCCCAAAGTGGTGGAATAAGCGATGACCGATCTCAACGCCCTGACCATTGCCGAGGCCCGCGACAAGCTGCGCACGGGCGAGATCACAGCCTCTGAGCTCGCGCAGGCCTGCCTGACTGCGATCGAGACCGCAGGCGCGCTGAACGCCTTCGTTCACCACACACCCGAGCTTGCAATGGAACAGGCCAAAGCCGCCGAGGCGCGACTGCAAGGGAGCGACGAGGCCCCCGCCATGTGCGGCATTCCTCTTGGCATCAAGGACCTTTTTTGCACCAAAGGCGTGCCAAGCCAGGCCGCCAGCGCGATCCTCAAGGGCTTCAAACCCGAATACGAATCCACCGTCAGCCAGAACCTTTTCGACGCAGGCGCGGTCATGCTGGGCAAGCTCAACATGGACGAGTTCGCGATGGGCTCCTCAAACGAGACCTCCACCTATGGCAACGCGGTGAACCCCTGGCGGCGCGGCAATGACGCGACAGCGCTGACACCGGGTGGCTCATCGGGTGGCTCGGCCAGCGCGGTGGCGGCTGATCTGTGCCTCGCGGCCACCGGTACCGACACCGGCGGGTCGATCCGCCAGCCGGCCGCTTTCACCGGCATCACGGGCATCAAACCCACCTATGGGCGGTGCTCCCGCTGGGGCATCGTGGCTTTTGCCTCTTCGCTCGATCAGGCCGGACCGATGACAAAAGATGTGCGCGATGCGGCCATCATGCTCGAAGCGATGTGCGGTCACGATCCCAAAGACAGCACCTCTGCCGCCCTGCCCGTCCCGAATTTCGAGGCGATGCTCACGGGCGACATCAAAGGCAAGGTCATCGGCATCCCCAAAGAATACCGAATGGATGGCATGCCAGACGAGATCGAGGCGCTTTGGCAAAGCGGCACCGACATGCTGCGCGACGCAGGCGCAGAGATCCGGGACATCTCGCTCAAACACACCAAATACGCCCTGCCCGCCTATTACGTGATTGCACCCGCCGAGGCCTCATCAAACCTCGCGCGCTATGACGGGGTGCGCTACGGCCACCGCGCGCAATTGGCCCAAGGCGATGGGATCACGGAGATGTACGAGAAAACCCGCGCCGAAGGGTTTGGGCCAGAGGTCAAACGCCGCGTTATGATCGGCACCTATGTGCTGTCAGCAGGCTTTTATGACGCCTATTACAATCGCGCCCGCAAGGTCCGTGCCTTGATCAAAAAGGACTTCGAGGAAGTGTTTGCCGACGGCATCGACGCGATCCTGACCCCCGCCACGCCCTCTGCCGCCTTTGGTTTGGGCGAGATGACGGATGCAGACCCGGTGGCGATGTATCTCAACGATGTGTTCACCGTGACCGTGAACCTCGCCGGTTTGCCGGGCATCTCGGTGCCGACGGGACTGGACAAACAAGGCCTGCCTCTGGGGCTGCAGCTGATCGGCCGTCCGTGGGAAGAAGGCGATTTGCTGAACACCGCTTACGCGCTCGAGCAGGCGGCCGGATTTCTGGCCAAACCGGGCAAATGGTGGTAAAATGCTCGCAAAACAATAATGGCAGAGTAGCAGCAGATGCGATTTCTAGTGTTTCCGGTGGCCCTACTGGCCCTTGCCGCATGTTCGACACGCGTGCCTGACAGCGCCGCAGGCGTGGGCTTTGGCGACTACAATGAATATGACGCCCAGCAACAGGCACGGGCTCAATCGCAGACCGTGACGCCGATCCCGCCCGCCAATGCCGTGTCCAACGAACCACTGCAATCGGCCCGGGTCGGCACGCCGCTCAGCGCGATCAACGAACAGCAAACCATCGCGGAAGAGGCCGCGGCCACACTCGCGGCCACACGCACCAATTCCGGCGTGGCGCCAGTGGATGCCAGCCCCTCCAACCCCGCGCCACAGACCGTGGAAGCCGCGACGGGCATTTCCGTGGAGAACGATTTTGAGGCGGTCGACAATGTCCGCTCTATCGAAAGCGATGCCGCCCTGATTGAACGCAACCGCGCGCAATACCAGGTGATCCAGCCCACCGCCCTGCCCGACCGGGTGAATGATGAACGGCCCAACATCGTGGCCTATGCGTTGTCGACCTCGCACCCGGTGGGCACGCGCGTCTATTCCCGCGTGGGCATCAACGCGGACGCACGCTTTGCACGCAACTGCGCCGAATACGGCTCCCCCGACCGGGCGCAGCAGGATTTTCTGGCCCGCGGTGGCCCCACCAGGGACCGCTTGGGGATTGACCCCGATGGCGACGGTTACGCCTGCAACTGGAACCCCATGCCGTTCCGCAACGCCACCAACGGCTGATCCATGACCCGCGACACTCGCTGGCACGGCTCGCCCAATTTCGGCGACCGGCGGGGCGGGCTGACGCCGGAGCTTGTGGTGGTGCATTACACCGCGATGGACAGTTGCGACGCCGCCCTGGACCGGCTGTGTGATCCAAACGCCGAAGTGTCTTCGCACTATCTAATTTCTGAAAAAGGTGACGTTCTTCAATTGGTTGAAGAAGATAAACGCGCCTGGCATGCGGGTGGCGGGCGGTGGCGTGGCCGCGGCGATGTCAACTCCCGCTCCATTGGGATCGAGCTCGACAACACAGGGCAAACGCCGTTTTCCGAGCCTCTGATGTCCGCGCTGGAAGATGTGCTTTGCGGTGTTTTGGCGCGCTGGTCGATCCCGGCCCACGCTGTGATCGGCCATTCTGATATGGCGCCCGATCGCAAGTTCGATCCGGGGTGTCGGTTTGACTGGCAAAGGCTCGCGCGGCAGGGCCTGTCGATCTGGCCAGACGCCACGCCAAGCACCACCGACTTCGCCACCAGCGCCACGCGGTTTGGCTATGACCTCGAACACGGGGAACAGGCCGTTTTGCACGCCTTCAGGCAACGGTTTCGCCCCATGGCAACGCGGCAATTCTTTGCGCCCGAAAGCCCGCCAGACGCCACCGACCGCGCGCTGGCCGCCGACCTTGCGGACCGCTTCGGGATTGACGCAACCGATTGAAACGCCTACGCCCATCCACGCGCGGAGAACCGGATGGCCGCGTGTCCGAGCCTCGGCCCGGATGCGAGGAAAGTCCGGACTCCACAAGGCAACGGTGCCGGGTAACGCCCGGCCGGGGCAACCCGAGGGAAAGCGCCACAGAAATGAAACCGCCTTCGCAATCTGCTGCGCAGATCACGTGGGTAAGGGTGAAACGGTGGGGTAAGAGCCCACCGCGGGCCGGGCAACCGGGCTGGCAGGGCAAGCCCCACCGGGAGCAATGCCGAATAGGAACCGCATATGGGCCGGCCTTGGCCCCGTGGTTCGGGTTGGCAGCTAGACGCGCGTGGGCAACCGCGCGCCCAGAGGAATGGTCATCCATGGGGGTCCGCCCCCGGGACAGAATCCGGCTTACAGGTTCTCCGCGCTTGATTTCCTGTGGCCTTGCCCGCAGGTTTCGGTCATGGACACCCTGACCCAAACCCGCGACATGCTGGGCGATCTCATCGCCTTTCCCACTGTCTCCTGCGACAGCAACCTCGACATCATCGCCTATCTGGCCGAACGGTTGGAGGATGCGGGCGCGAGGATCGAGATTTTCCACGACGAGACCGGCGAAAAAGCCAATCTTTTCGCCACTTTGGGGCCGGATGCCGATGGCGGCCTTGTGCTTTCGGGTCACACGGATGTGGTGCCTGTAGCGGATCAGACCTGGGCCACCGATCCCTTTCAAATGGTCGAACGCGAGGCCCGGCTTTACGGGCGCGGGTCATGTGACATGAAGGGCTTTGTCGCGGCAGCCACCGTTATGGCGCCCGTTTTCGCGGCCCGCATCAAGGACCGCCCAGTCCATTTCGCCTATACCTATGACGAAGAGACCGGCTGTTTCGGGGCTGAGGCCTTGGTGAAAAGCCTGGCCGAAAGGGGCATTGCCCCCGCGCTTGCCATCGTGGGGGAGCCGACATCGATGCGCGTGATCGACGGGCACAAAGGGTGCTACGAATACACCACGCATTTCAGTGGGCTTGCGGGTCATGGCTCCGCGCCCGATATGGGCGTGAATGCGGTGGAGTACGCCGCGCTATTTGTGTCCAAAATCATAGCGTTGAAAGACGACCTTCGTGCGCGCGTGCCGGAGGGGTCCGATTTCACGCCGCCCTGGACGACGCTCAACACAGGGTCTTTGATCGGGGGCGTGGCCCATAACGTGATCCCCGACCGCGCGTCGGTGGCCTGGGACATGCGCCCGGTGCAGCCTTCGGACGCGGTCTTCGTCAAAGACACGCTGGAGCGGCTCTGTGAAGACGAATTGCTGCCTGCGATGCGACAGGTGGATCCGGCGGCCACCATCACGACAGAGATCCTGGCCGAGGTGGAAGGGCTGGTGCCCATGGCCGAGAACCCCGCCCGCGATCTGGTGATGGACCTCACAGGCGCCAACGGCACGGACCTCGTGGCCTTCGGCACGGAAGCGGGGCTGTTTCAGCAGGCGGGCATGTCGGTGGCGATCTGCGGTCCGGGTTCTATCGAACAGGCGCACAAGGCCGATGAGTATCTCGATGTTGATCAGCTTGCGCAATGTCTTGGCATGCTGGACCGACTGGGTGAGCGCCTCTAGACCTTTGAAAACGTGAGGTAATGCGGCACGCGGCCTTCACGCAGCGCTTTGGCCTCGTAACGGGTGCGGGTCCAATCGGGCCAGGCCACGCGCCAGTCTTGGGGCCGCTCTGCATGCCAGTGGAACCCGTGTTTCGGCACCTCTTGAAGCGCTTGGCGCACATAGTCGGGAATGTCCGTTGCGACCCGGAACTCGGCCCCGTGTTTCATGACCCGCGCCAAGGGCGCCAGATAATCCGCCGTCACAAAGCGCCGCCGGTGGTGGCGTTTCTTGGGCCATGGATCGGGATAGAGCAAAAACGCCTTGGCCACCGACGCGTCGGGCAGGACATCGAACACGTCGCGCACATCACCGGGATGAATGCGGATGTTGTCACAGCCTGCGTCCCGGATCTTGCCCAACAGCATCGCCACGCCGTTGATATATGGCTCGCACCCGATCAGACCCACCTGCGGGTTGAGCGCGGCCTGATGCACCATGTGCTCTCCACCGCCAAAGCCGATCTCCAGCCACAGGTCACGCCCTTCAAAAAGCGCTTTTAGATCAAGTGGTTCACGGTCGGGGTTCACGTCCCAATCCACCGCGCCAGGTGACAGCCGCGCCAGATCCTCTTGCAGGTAGACCTCTTGCGACTTGCGCAGGGTCTTTCCCTTGGTGCGCCCATAGCGATTGCGCCAGGGCGCGCCGGAAGGATGGGATTTATCGGTCATGAGGCGATATAAAGT
>JBCBWJ010000046.1:0-10759 GCA_039817165.1 Pseudomonadota bacterium
TTCAGCACTTCATGAACGGACCGGAAAGCTTCACCATGGACACGCGCCCTCTTGTGGGCGAGACACCGCAGGTAAAAGGGCTCTACGTTGCGGCCGGGATGAATTCTGTTGGGGTTATGTCATCTGCCGGGATCGGCCGCGCCTTGGCGGATTGGGTGACTGATGGTCATCCCCCCATGGATATGTGGGAAGTGGACGTCGCCCGTATTGACCCCATAGCCGCCACGCCAACGCATATGGCAGCGCGCATGAAAGAGGCCGTCGCAGATCTCTTCGCCATGCACTGGCCTTACAAGCAACCAACGGCAGGGCGGAACCTCCGCGTGTCAGCCTTGCATGATCGGTGGGCGGCGGCAGGCGCCGCGTTTGGCGTCACCGCTGGATGGGAGCGCGGTCTTTGGTACGCGCACGACCCCGAAGAACACAACCTCCCGTATTCTGTGGCCAAACAGCCTTGGTGGCCGATGGCCGCCCGTGAGGCCGCTCAGATGCAAAACGGGGCCGTCCTATTGGACCTCAGCCCGTTTTCCAAGTTCCGTGTCAGAGATCTCGACGCGCTCAACACCCTGACGACGGCGCAGATGGACCAACCTATTGGGCGCGCCATCTACACGCAAATGCTGAACCCGCGGGGAGGTATCGAAATGGATGTGACCGTGACGCGCCTTGGCACTGACAGCTTTGAAATCACTTCAGGCGCAGCCACGCGGCAACGCGATCTGGCATACCTGCGCCAGCATTTAGGTGATGTCGACGACGTCACAGAGGCGTTTTGCACCATTGGGCTGATGGGTGCGGCCAGTCGAAGACTTATGATGACGCTGGTGCAAGATCTGCCCGACATTCCCTTCGACCACGCCGCAGAAATCCACCTGAACGGCACGCCACTGCGCGCAACGCGGGTGAGTTTCGTGGGCGAATTTGGATATGAGCTGACCGTGAGCGCCACAGAGGCAGGGCGTGTCTTTGATGCACTTCTAACGACAGGCGCACGGCCCATGGGCCACCACGCGCTTGACGGGTGCCGCATGGAAAAAGGGTTCAAGCATTGGGGCCACGACATCGGCCCAGAGATCACCCCACTGGAGGCGGGCCTTGCGTTCACAGTAGATTGGCAGAAAGACTTCATTGGCAAACCCGCGCTTCTTCAGCAAAAACAAGACGGGGTGCGCCAACGGCTGGTCCTTCTTGAGGTCCAAGGTGAGGCGCTCATGCTGCATGATGAACCGGTCTATGAGGGGCCGCACCATGTGGGCCTGACCACGTCTGGGGCGCGCGGGCCGCGGACCGGGCTGTCCCTGGCCTTTGGTTTGATCGAGACGCGCCCAGGCGAAACCCTGCAGGAGAGTTGCACCCGAGATTTCCATGTGCGCGTGGCAGGCCAGGATCACCCGGCCAAACCCTTGCGCCATGCCCCCTACGATCCCAAAGGCGTAAGGATGCGGGCATGAGCGACGCGCAAGTTGTCATCGTCGGCGGCGGCGCCATGGGAGTGTCGTTGCTATATCACCTGACCAAGCTGGGGTGGTCAGATGTGGTGCTGTTGGAAAAGAACGATCTTACCCATGGCTCCACCTGGCATGCCGCAGGGCTGTGCACCCATTTTGCACATAACCCCACGATCCAGGAATTGCGCGCCACCTCTGTGCGGCTCTACCGCGATGTTCTGCCCGACGAGACCGGGCAAAGCTGTGGGTTTCATGCCTCAGGCGCGATGCGTGTCACACGCAACCCTGACCGGATGGATGAGTTTCGCCACGTGGCGGGGCTATCTGCGTTTACGGGTTACCCGCTCGAGATTCTGTCGCCAGACCGGATTGCTGAACTGCACCCGCTGGCCAATCTTGAGGGGCTTCTTGGCGGGATTTACGAGCCGGATGACGGTCATGTTGACCCCACCATGGCCACCAATGCGATGGCCCAAATGGCACAGGCCAGTGGCGCCACGATCAAGCGATACTGTCCAGTCAAGGCCGTTGCGCGTGATGGCGATGCATGGCGCGTGCATATCGAAAGTGGCTCTATCCGGACAAAGCACATCGTCAATGCCGCTGGCACTTGGGGGTGGGAAATTGGTGCGATGATGGGGCTCAATATCCCGTCCGTGCCCGTGCTGCATCAGTATCTGGTGACTGACACCGTGGCCGATGTGGCGTCGCGCGTGGCGAAAGGGTTGCCAGAGCTGCCCATCATCCGTGATCCCGACGAAAGCTGGTATGTGCGGCAAGAACGTGACGGGCTCATCCTGGGCCCTTACGAAAGCGAGGCTCAGGTTTGGTCGGTCGACGGGGTGCCGCCCGAGTTTGGCGCGGATCTGATGCCACCTGATCTTGACCGCGTGGAAAACATCATAGAGGCCGCCATGGCGCGTGTGCCTGCCCTTGCCACAGGCGGGGTGAAATCCGTGATCAACGGGCCAATCACCTTTACGCCCGATGCCAACCCGCTGATCGGGCCAGCCCATGGGCTGAGAAATGCCTGGTTGCTGACGGGCTCGTCTATGGGGGTGATGGAAGGCGGCGGTGCGGGGTGGTTTCTTGCCCATTGGATGACCCACGGCGCACCCCCAATGGATGCGATGGCCGTGGACAGCCGCCGCTTCGGCGCATGGGCCGATCGCGACTACCGCGTGGCCAAGGCGGTGGAATGTTTCGGCCTGCAATTCGGCGTGCATTACCCGTATGAAGAACGCCCCGCCGGGCGCAATATCCGGCAATCGCCCATGCATCACCTGATGCTCGAACGGGGCGCCGTGATGGGGGTGGCGCATGGATGGGAGCGACCCAACTGGTTCTCTGATGAGCGTGGCGACACAGCAGAGCTGAGTTTCACCCGGCCTAATTGGTTCAGCCATGTGCGTCGGGAATGCCGCACGGCGTCCGAGGCGGTGGCGATGGCGGACCTGTCGGTCTTTTCCAAGTTCCGCGTGACCGGGCCGGGAACACATGACTTTCTGTCGGCGCTTGGCGCCAACAAACCGCCCAAGCCCGGTCGCATTGGGCTCACCCATGCCGTGACACCGGCGGGCGGCGTTCTGTCAGAATTTACCGTGGTCCGTATGGCCGAGGATGGGGCCTATCTCACATCTGCCGCGGCTGCAGAGGAGATCGATTTCGATCTGCTTCGCCGCGTGGCAGAGACCCATACCGTCACGGTGAAAAACGTAACCGAAGAGATTGCGGTGATCGCACTGATGGGACCGCGGGCTGCAAAAGTGCTCGCGCATGTCTGCGAGGACCCGATTGATTTTCCTTGGTTGTCGCACCGGGAAATCACCATCGCGGGCAAACGCTGTTTGGCGCTGCGGATGTCTTATATCGGCGAGCCGGGCTGGGAGTTGCACGTTGAAGCCGCCAATGCAGCGCGGGTTTTCCTGACGCTGGAGACGGCAGGCACCATGCATCACATCGGCTACTACGGCGCATTCGCGGCCAATGCGATGCGGCTCGAGAAAGGCTATCCCGCATGGGGGGCAGACCTCACGACAGAACGCAGCCCGCTCGAGGCCGGGCTTGGCGCCTTTGTACGTGACAGTGTCGGGTTCATGCGGAACGCTGCGTGGCGATTGGTGCTTCTTGAAATCGTGCCGGGAGAGGTCGATCCCTTCTACGCACACACCGTGTGGCAAGGGGAGCGCGCCGTGGGCATTGTCACCTCGGGCGCGCATGGCCACCGCACCGGCAAAACACTGGCCTTCGCCTATTTGCGCGACCCATCCGCACGCGACGGGTTGACGGTATCCCTGCTCGGAGAGCATCGCGCCGCCGTCATTCTGGACGAGGTGCCCTATGACCCCGGAAACCTGAGACTGAGAGAAACACGGAGCTGAGCCATGAAAGATCATCCTTTGCACACTGACTGGTCCTTTGACGGGACGGCCGCGCGGCGGGAACAGTACTATTCTGCCTCTCTCAAAAGGTTCGTTCCGTTCCGAGAGCCCATTGTCTTCAAAAGAGGGCGCGGACAGTATTTGTGGGACACGGACGACCGTCGGTTCACCGATCTTCTGGGCATGAATGTCTGCATTTCGGTGGGTCACTCGCACCCGCGCGTGGTGGACGCCGCAATGGAACAGGCGCGGGAGCTGACCCATTGCACAACCATGTTCTACCACCCGACACCCGCCCATCTGGCCGAAGAGTTGGCGGCCACGATGCCCAAAGGCGAGGAATGGGTTGTGCATCTGACCAACTCGGGCTCTGAAGCCATTGATCTCGCAATGACCATGGCGCGAACCTATACGGGTCATCTTGATTTGTTGTCGTTGCGCACCTCCTATCACGGACCGACAGCGGCGGCTCAGTCGATCACGGGCATCTCCAGCTGGAGGCATCCGGGCATGCCGGGCAATGTGGCTTTCGTGGCGGAACCCAATCAGTATCGTGGGATCTTCGGTCCTGGAACGCAGCCCTATCTGGACGAGATCGACCGCGTCATCGCGTCGTCTACGTCCGGCCAGGTGGCGGGAATGTTCGTGGAAAGCGTCCAAGGCTACGGCGGGGTCATAAAGATGCCTCCGGGATACATGTCGGGTGCGGCAGAGCGGGTGCGCGCCGCAGGCGGTCTCTATATTGCAGACGAGGTGCAATCTGGATTTGGCCGCACAGGGGCGCACTATTGGGGGTTCGAGGCGGACGGTGTGGTGCCCGATATCGTGGTAATGGCAAAGGGCCTGGGCAATGGTTTCCCCATCGGCGCAGTGGTCGCCCGCAAGTCCATCGCAGAACCCATGTCAGAACGGTTCATGTTCCACACCTATGGCGCCAATCCGACCTCTTGTGCCGCGGCGCGCGCTGTTTTGGCCGTGTTGGATGATGAAGGTCTGCAGGAAAACGCCCGGGTTGTGGGTGCGGCTTTGCTGGAGCGTTTGGAAGAGTTGAAATCCCGGCATAAGGCCATCGGCGATGTCCGAGGGGCCGGGCTCATGTTGGCGATTGAAATGGTGAGCGACCAAGAGACCAAGACCCCGGACCGGGACACGACATCGGCGGTGTTTGAAGCCTGTCGGGATGCGGGGTTGATCCTGTCGAAATCTGGGCCTTTTCAGTCCACGCTGAGGATGGTGCCACCGCTGTGTTTGTCGCTTGAGGATGTGGAGCATGTGGCCGAGGGTCTGGATGCGGCGTTCTGCAGCTTGTAGGGCGCGCTCGTCGCTCCCTTACGGGCGCGCCTCGCCTAGCCTGCTTTGGGCTCTTGCTGCGTGATGCAATGAATGCCACCGCCACCGCCAGCAATGTCGGGGATAGGCACTTGTGACACGCGGCGTCCCGGAAGCGCCTCTTGCAGCATCTCTGCCACCAACCCGTCTTCGCGCAGACCGTATTGCGGCATGATCACGCCGCCATTGCAGATGTAGAAATTCACGTAGCTGTCGCAGAACTCTTCACCCTCGACACCGGTCTGCAGCGTCCAAGCGTCCGGCATTTTGATCAGTTGGATCTCACGGCCCTTCGCATCGGTTTGGCCTTCGAGGGCGGCCACATTTGCACGGTGGATGTTGCGCCAATAGTGCTCATCATCCTCATCGCTTTGGACAATCACCAAACCGGGTGTCGCAAAGACGGCAACACCGTCCACATGACCGTCAGTCTCGGTTTCCAGCACATTGCCAGGCAGCCAGATCACCTTTTCCACGCCAAGCGCCTCCATCAGTTCTTCTTCGATCTGATCTCGGGTCCAGTCGGGGTTCCGGTTGGCGTTGGGAAAACAGCTTTCGGTGGTCAACAATGTGCCCTCTCCATCCACCGACAGCCCGCCCCCTTCCGCAATCAGACGCGAGGCATAGGCAGGCACGCCGGACGCCTCCAAAATGACATGTCCCACAGCGTTGTCGCCGTCATATGGGTCGTATTTGCCGCCCCACGCATTGAACTCAAAAGTGACGCCTGCGACCTCACCGGCCTTGTTTTTGAGGAAATTTGGCCCTGCGTCGCGGGCCCAGCTGTCGTCGATTGGGTGTTCCACAAGCTCTATGTCAGAGCCGAGCAGATTGCGGGCGCCCTCCAGATCCTCGGTCCGGACAACCATGGTCAACGGTTCAAAATCGCGGATCGCATGAGCGACATCGCGGTAATTGCGACGGGTGGCGTCCATATCGGGCCAGACGACGGTGCGACACGGCCACATCATCCAGGTCCGCTGATGCTCATCCCATTCTGCGGGCATCGAGAATCCGGCCGCTTTGGGCGTGTCATTCATCTTTGTTTTCCTCGGCCTCTTCCTGCGCGCGTTTTTCTGCGAGATAGGCCCGCAACGCACGTTTTCCGTTTTGGCGGGCAAGGCAGGTGTCGCACTCCGGGGCAGCGGTCTCTACCTGCTCGACCGTTTTGACATCCGCTTTAGCGGCACCGACCGCAAAGCACAGAGCAAGGAAAAAGCGGAACATGCTGGTCATTGCGCTGCAATGACCCAATCGGTGGGGTCGGTGGCTAAATACTGTTTCAACGGGCCAACGCTGTTGGTCGGGTCAACCGCCTCTAGACGCAGAAACGCGATGGCGGCCACTTCATGTTCAGTCAGGAAATTCAGGCGCTGCTGATCCTCGGGGGGGCCGAGCGCCTCCAGCCCTTTGAAATCGTCGAGGTACCCCGGATAGGTCTCGTTCATTCCAGCGACCATCTTGGCCCAATTCACTTCGGTGCCTTGAGCGTCTTTTCGACCGCTTTCCTGCAGATCCACAGCGCTTTTGGGGGTCAGTCCGTATTTGCGCACCAAAGGTTCTACCGCCTCCGCCGCGTGGCGTTCGCACTCTGCCAGAAGATCCAGTTTTTCACGCACGAGCGGATCGTCATAGGCCTTGGCGGCTTCCGCAAAATAGGCTTCGCCTTCCACTTCCTCTTCGTAATACTGGACGAGTGTGTCGAGGTATGTCTGAGAAGGCATTGCAGATCTCCTTACTTCCAACGGGCCGGCGCGACAATGCCGGGCTGTGCACCAACGTCGACGCGGTCATGCATCAAGGGCACATCGATATCGACATCCGCGTCAAGTTCACGGGCATACCGGTGCCCGGCATAGGTCGCAGCAGCGATGATAGCGGGCGCTTCGGCATCGCCAATCCGGGTCAGGGTAAAGGGCAGCGGGGCGTCGCCTGCATGCGCCAGGATTTCATGATAGAGCGCATCATTGGGTGCGCGCGACGTCACGAGTACAACATTGGTCACGGCCAACTCACGCGCGCCACCGCCATAGGTACATTCCAGCGTCGCCGCATGCCCATCGAAGTTGGTCAGTGACTGCGCCGTTTCAATCTTGATCCCCAGTTTGGTCATATGGCTGCGCACTCGCCACCGTTCAGAGGTGTTGCCAGCCCAGCTTGCGACGCTGTCGGCTTCTGTCACATAGGTTACGTCATGGCCGTCTTGCCGTATGCGTTCGGCGACAATGCCCGCCATGTAGTAATTGTCCTGATCAAAGACGATCGTTGGTCCATCGGGCAGCTTGCCATCCATGATGTCATCGGGCGTAAAAACCTTCGCTGCGGCATCTCCTTCCGCGATGGAGTAAAAGGTCTCATCGTCAAAGCATTCGCGTCTCCAGGTCGAGCCAGTCGCGATGGCAACGTGATCGGGTTCTGTTGCAAAAACATCTTCCGCAGTCATGCGGCTTTCCCGGAAGATATCAACATTGGTCATCTTCAAGAGCGCCTGTTCGCGGTAATCGCGGACGCGGATGTACTCGCTCATTCCCGGCAGGCTGGCCTCACGCGTGACGCGTCCGCCGATCTCGCGTTTCGCTTCGGCTAGCATGACCTGATAGCCCCGCTTTCCAAGAGCGCGCGCCGCCTCAAGCCCCGCCGGACCGGAGCCCACCACCAGGACGCTGCCCTCTTCGGGTGTGTCCTGCGCAAACTCTGGATGCCAGCTGCGTCGCCATTCCTCTCCCATGGTGGGGTTTTGGGTGCAGCGGATCGGCACGCCGATGCTGTCGCCGGAATAGCAAATGTTACAGCCGATACATTCGCGGATGTCTTCCAACCGGCCTTCTTCGATTTTCTTGGGCAGAAACGGGTCAGCAATAGAGGGTCGCGCGGCACCGATGAAATCTGTGATGCCACGTTTGACCTGACTGACCATGGTATCGGGAGAGGTGAAGCGTCCCACAGTGACCACAGGCTTTGAGGTCACGGATTTAATCCACTGCATATACGGTTCCAGCGACCCCTCTTTGGTAAAGCGCGACACGCCCATCTCGACGGAATAGTTGGCAATGTTGATGTCCCAAAGATCCGGCAGATCGGCCAGCATTTCAAACATCTCGCGGCGCTCTCCGAAGACCGGCTGGCCGTCTTGCCCAATTTTCTCATCGGCAGAAAAGCGCACGGCAACGGCGCAGCGATCGCCCACGGCATCCTTGGTGTCCTCAATCAGCTCTCGCACCAGCCGCGTGCGGTTTTCGAGCGACCCTCCATACTCATCCGTGCGGTCATTCACACGCGGGTTGAGGAAGTTGGACAACAGGTAGCCGTGGGTCGCGTAAACATAAACCACATCAAACCCGGCATCTTTGGCCCGCAGCGCAGCGCGGCGATGCCAGCGGCGCAAGGTCTTGATGTCGTCCTTGTCCATGCCTCGGGTCGAAAAAGGCTGACCTGCCGTGTTCGGCATGGATTTTACATCCATCGACACCAGCCGCGTGATCAGGTTCGCAGACCGCGCCCCGCCATACCAAAGCTCTGCACCGGCGAGCGATCCGAACTCATGAACGGCATCGGTCATCAATGTATGGGCACGCACATCACTGTCATCCCACAAGGACGCAGACGGGTGCGGCAAGTCATCTGATGTCGGGTGGATCGAGTTATACTCTGTGTTCACGACCGCCCATCCGCCTTCGGCTTTCACACCGCGCATGGCGGCCACGGTGCGCGGGCGAATGTAGCCCATGCCATTGCAATGGGGCACCTGATAGAAGCGGTTGCGCGCGGTGACCGGGCCAAGTTTGACCGGTTCGAACAGAATGTCGTAGCGGGGATCTCTGGCCATGAATTATGCTCCGTGTCCTATCTTGGACGGGGGTGTTCCCCTTTTGCGTGGCGGTTCAAAGTTAAGCGCTCTCAAAAAGCCGGCATGTCGAAATGTTGGGGGAAAAGCGATGCAAGATAGGTGTGCGCCTGCTTTCGCCCCTCTTCGGCAGAATAGCTGTCAGGGTACATCAGAATATTCAACGCGATCCCGTCCAAAAGCGCTTCTAGCGTGCGTGCAACATGCTCCGCGGGTGGGCAGTCATAGTTGCCATGATCAATGATGTCGCGACAAAGCGCCGTTGTCATATCCCACCTCTCATCATCCAGGCTGTCGATCAGGTCGCGGTAGATCGCGCGGCGCTTGCCTTCGCCATAAAACGCATACCAGACGGCCAGTTTCTTGGTCGTGCAGACGTCGGGATGAAAGTGCGCGTCGACAAGTGCTCTTAGTTTCTCACGTGCGAACGGGCCCACCTCTTCGTAGGCCCGCATGCAGTGGTTGTGATACTCTCTGGCAATATGGACCAGCGTTTCTTCAAACAGTTTCTGTTTGCTGTCGAAATGGAAATTTACGATCCCGAGGGACAGACCAGCCGTTTCCGTGACAGTCGACATGGTCGTGCCGGAAATCCCGTGTTGAGCGATGGAGTCAATCGTCGCATCAATCAATTGCTGGCGCCGCACCTCCTTGGACTCCGTGCGGCGTGCCGGTTTCGACGGCTGTTGATCCAGCTGCGTTGCTTGGTTCATGGTCCTGTCCCGATGTTAAAATCGCAGTGTTTTCAATCTGCGTCGAGGACCACGACCGCCTCAGGAGACCACGACAGCCAAACCGGCTCGCCTTCTTTCCACCGGTCATCGTCTCGTGCGACGAATTGGTTGGTGCTGGAGACCGCAACAGGTTCAGGTTTGCCATCAAGCGTCACATAGTAATGGCTGCGCTCTCCCAAATAGGCGGTCTTGTCCATTTTCCCGGTGACGAAATGCCCACCTGTTGGCTCCTCCTCCAACAGTTCAAACTTCTCTGGCCGAAGGGCCACCTGTACAGGCGCCCCGTCAGGTTTCGTGACTTTTTCTAAAGAGATCGGGATGTTGCCCAACCCTTGTGTCTCGATTGCTGCCTCGTTAGAGCCATTGCGCCGAACCGTGCCCTGGAAAAAGTTCATATTGCCGATGAAGCTGGCCACTTCACGAGTTTTGGGCGCCTCATAAAGCCCCTCGGGCGTATCAACCTGAAGCACACGACCGCCGGACATCACAGCGATTCTGTCAGACAGCGTCAAAGCCTCTTCCTGATCGTGGGTTACGAAGACAAATGTGATCCCGACCTGCCGTTGCAGAGCCCGCAGTTCCAGCTGCATCTGTTCACGCAACTGTTTATCGAGCGCCCCGAGTGGTTCATCCAGCAGCAGCACCTTTGGCTTTAGGATCAACGCTCGCGCCAGAGCAATCCGTTGCCGCTGACCACCCGAAAGCTCGTTGGCTTTGCGACTTCCGTAGCCTGGCAACTTGATGAGATCGAGCATCTCGTTGACCATGTCTTCCTTGGCCGCTTTCGACAGTTTGTGCCTGCGCAGTCCGTAGGCGATGTTGTCGCGAACATTTAGATGGGGGAAAATCGCGTAGCTTTGGAACACCATGTTCACCGGCCGGTGGTGAGGCGGGACATCGGCGGATGCCTGTCCGTCGATAAGGATCTCACCGTCAGATGTGCTCTCAAACCCTGCAAGCATCCGCAACAGAGTGGTCTTTCCGCAACCCGACGCTCCGAGAAGCGAGAAAAACTCCCCTTGG
>JBCBWJ010000047.1:0-10757 GCA_039817165.1 Pseudomonadota bacterium
GTTCCGGTTCTTCACGGTCTATGGCCCCTGGGGTCGTCCGGATATGGCGCTTTTCAAATTTGTAGAGGCCACGCTCGATGGGCGCCCGATTGATGTTTACAATCACGGGGAGATGTACCGCGACTTCACGTATATCGACGATCTTGTCCGGGGCATCCGTTTGCTGATGGATGCAATTCCTGTTCGGCCTGACCGTGCTGAGGACATTGAAGAGGGCGACAGCCTCTCACCTGTCGCGCCCTACCGCATCGTGAATATTGGCAATTCCAATTCCGTGCGGCTTTTGGATTTTGTGGATGCAATTGAAGAGGCACTGGGTGTGCCTGTGACACGCAACATGATGGACATTCAAAAAGGCGATGTGCCTGCGACATGGGCGGATGCCGAACTGTTGAAACGTCTGACGGGGTACAAACCAACCACCCATGTGCGCGATGGAATCGGAGAGTTTGTCGCTTGGTTCCGAGACTACTACGACCGATAAAAGCTAGCATGTCCGGCAACCACGTTCGCACGTGATCATGCGCCCAAGGCGGAGGAGATCCGGCAGGGGAAAACCTCAAAACTGGCTATTGAAATTGCGACAATTCCACCGAAAGATCGTGACTTTCCTGCCCCATGTTCACAAAAATGCTGCGAGTGCCGCATAACCCACTAACGTGACTTGTATCCAGACTGCCTGAGCAATAGCATGCCGAATATTAGGTGCACCGTGGGGGTGTTGTTCACCTCTTTCAGGCGTCATTTTTGCCGGTGTTTTGCCGCTAACCGGGTTTGTAAAAGGATGTTTTCCGTGATCGACGTGACGCGCATGTTCAAATTGAAGAGCCGCAACGCTTTTGTGGGTGCCGCTCTCATTGCAGCAGCGATGACCAACCCGACTACGGCGGCCGACCTCGCCGTGCTTGATGATCCTGTGATCCAGCAGCAATACGAAGATTTCAAGCTCAACCGGACCCGTACCATGCGGGATTTTCAGCCATTCCGTGAGACCAAGACAGTCATTTCGGCAGAGGAAAAAGAGATTTCCCTGACCTCGCTAAACCCGCGCTTCAACAAGTGGTTTCTACTCGATCTAAAACGCACTCAGCGTGTGACCACGACCGACACGTTCCACATTGAGCTGACCAACCCAGAGGACACGATCCTCACGCTATCTGGTGGTGACAAGCCAACGCTCGTGTTCGACAACAACGGAGCGATGACCCGGTGTGAGCCGTGGAAAGGGCGCGTCACAGAACTTGACCGCGCCAAATCCTCTGGTCTTCCTTACGCGCCGATTTGTGAGAACAACGCGTTTGTACGCAACGTGGTGCGTGGTAACAGGTCGAGCCGTGAGGCCGTCGCGGAGTTTCTGCGCGACAACGTGGTTTTCGGCGAAAGTATCGTGACACTGATCAAAGGCTCCTTCTATGAGGATGCCTATATGAGCTCGGGTGAAGTGATCGACGGCGGCAATGCCGGTGAGATCGCAGCCGCCCTCGGCAAGGCGAAACTATCGAACCATCCCGTGTTTCGGGCATATTTTGGCTTTGAATTGGAAGGTGCTGAAGGAGGCATGCAGGCGGGCAGCTGGTACGCCGTGAAAGACGCGCCCGGGATTTTTGCCAGTGCCATGCAGCCAGGCATGGTCTCACGCGAGGTTCTCAACACGGGCCGCACCAATGGCCTCGACGGGGTGGAAAGCCGCGCTGATGTATATCTTGTGGCCTTCGACATGACCAATTTCGAACTGGGCTACGAAGTCGGTACAGATCATCCGCGTCTTGAGTGGTCACCGCGTCCCAAAGTGAACCGCGGCGGTTTGCCGGGTCCTGACGGGTTCAGATCATCGGGCGATATTGTCCGCACCGGCATGCTCAGCCCTGCACTGACCGAGCGGGTGGCGGCGACTTTTGCAGCCGGATTCAAGCGCAGCCACGGCGCGTGGCGCGCCAGTGACATGGCGTTCCAGAACCAAGGACACCACTACGGGTTTGTTTCGAACGGTGTGGTCTTCAGCCGTCTGCATCCCGGTCTTGCCACGATCTACGTGCTGGATGACGGCACGATTGGAATGCGCACGTGGACGCAAGCGGATGAAGATCTTCTGCCTTCTATAAAGTTTGCCCGCCAAAATGGTGTGCCTTTGATTGAGCCCGATCCCGCGACGGGCGAAGGTGTGCCCGGCGCACAGGTCACAAGTTGGCTTGGTGGCAACTGGTCTGGCTCTGCCGAGGCTGATTTGCGCACGCTGCGCGGCGGGGCCTGCATGCGTGAGGTCGATGGCCGCCAGTTTCTGATTTACGCGTATTTCTCGACGGCCACGCCGTCGGCCATGGCGCGCACGTTTCAGGCCTATCAGTGTGACTATGCGATGCTGCTCGATATGAACTCGCAGGATCACACTTACATGGCGCTCTACACCGAAAACAACGGCACACCGGTGCCTGAGCATCTGGTGAGCGGCATGTCGGCGATTGATCTCAAATCCAACAACGGTCAACCGATCCCGCGTTTCGTGGGCTTCTCGGACAACCGCGATTTCATGTATTTGCTCAGAAAGTAAACGGGGGGGCGCATGCGAATTCTGACCAAGGTTTTAGTACTGGCCGGTGCACTGACATTGGGAACCGGTGCGCAGGCGCAGACCCTGCAGCAAAACAACGAAGCCATGTTCAAAGAGATGCAGCAAGCGCGCGGTCTCAGCGGTGGCGAGATGCAGAAGATCCGTCAGATTTTCGCAGGCTCCAGCGTCATAGGTCAGGGCAATCCAGCGGTGACGCGGCGGCCCCTGACGCGCGAGCAACTCACTGCGAAACTGGGCAAAGATCCCAAGAGCTATTACCGCAATGCGCAGTTTGAACGCATCTGCGGGGAAAAATGGATGGCCCCGCTTTATGACCCGGCCACGCAATCACCCGGTGATGCCACCGTTTGTGCTGACATGTTTGAGTATCCCAATGTCCCGGGCATGTACCCTGTGACATGGGTCAAAGCCTCCGAGGCGGCGCGTCTGTGCTGGGCCGAAGGCAAACGAATGGGCGATGCCCATGAATGGGAAGGGGCCTCTCACGGGGCGCTGACAGAGCCCGACTACTTCTTTGGCATGTCGGTGCAAGCCGCGCGTGCCGCGCACAATGCCAAGTACCAGTCCTCCGCGCGCTTTTCTATTGGGCCGCAGTGGCGGTCCGGAGTGTGCGCGACGGGCAGCATCAAGAATGCCAGCTGCAACGGCGGCAGCTTCTCTGGTTGTGGGTCAAACACCTACCCGGCGGGCAGTTTTCCAGCCTGCAAGAGTCCGCTTGGGGTCTATGATCTGGATGGCAACGCAGCAGAGCACATGAACCTGCCGCTGTCGCCCGATCAGATGGCCAGCCGTGGCAGCCGGACCTTGGGTGTGACTGAAATGAAAGGCAGCTGGTTCATTTGGGACACCGTGCGCGCGCACACCCACTGGAGCCGCTGGCGTGCGCCATTCTGGCATGGGACGAAGGTTCTGGCGGGCAACAGCCACCACAACTACCACCTTGGGTTCCGGTGCTTCAAAGACATCAGATAGACCAAAAAGGCCCGGTCAATACCGGGCCTTTCTTGTATCCGTAGGGTGGGGTTTCACCCCACCCTTTTTTAGATTTTCAGCTTCTTGAACACCATCTCCGGGATGTTGCGGATGATCAGCATCACCAGCCACCAGATGGGCTTTAGGTAAACCTCGTTGCGCCGCCGCTTGGCCGCTTTGAACACCGCTTTGGCCAGCGTGTCAGGGTCGGTTGTCAGCTTCTCCGGCAGGTCCATCCCGTCTGTCATCCTGGTCGCAACAAAGCCAGGTTTCACCGTCAGCACATGCACACCTTTTGAGGCCAAGCGATTGCGCATGCCCGCCAGATAAGCCGTGAAGCCCGCCTTGCCCGCGCCGTAGATGTAGTTGGTCGCCCGCCCTCTATCACCGGCCACCGAACTGATGCCAATGATCACACCGCTGCCGCGCGCCTCGAACGCATTGGCCAGCACCCCCAGAATGTTGGCCGGTCCTTCGAAATTCGACCGCATCACCTTCCGTGCCTGCGCGTGGTCCTGTTCGTTTTCTTCCTGATCGCCCAAAGCGCCCACAGCGCAGACCACTGTTTCGGGCAGCGTGGGGAGGCCCTCAACAAAGGCTTCATGGCCGTCGACATCCAGAGCATCAAATTCATGCAGGCTCACGTCCACCCCGTGGCGCAGCGCAATATCGGCTTTCTCGGCCTCCAGTGTTGCTACGTTTCGTGCGGCCAGTTGCACCGCATGGCCTTCACTTGCATAGGTTTTGGCAATGGCCAGGCCGATGTCAGACCGTCCGCCCAAGATCAAAATCGCGCCGCTGCTCATAGTTTCAACCTCGTTGATTGTTGGGAGGAAAACGCGCTGGCCGCGCCGGTTTCAGCGCGCATCGCGGCAAAAGCGTTGGCACGTTGGTCCGAGGCGCGCAGGGTCGTTTCCGTCATGCGCGCATCCTTGGCGAGGTAAAACCGCCCGCCATGGTCCAGCGTGACAGCATCAAGTTCTGTCATCAGCGAAAGCACCTTTTCAGATACAGGAAAATCAAGGGCAAGCGTGTAGCCCGCCATTGGGAAGGAGAACGCGTGTGGGTCTTCCCCAAGTTTTTTGAGGACCGCGAGAAAAGAGCCCTGACCCGCCTCTGACACGCGCGTGAGCAGCGCCTCAAGCCCTGCGCGCGCGCTCTCATCGGGCAGCACGCATTGAAACTGCACGAACCCCCGGCGGCCATAAATCTTGTTCCAGCCGAGGATGCTATCGAGTGGGTAGAAATACGTGTCCCAGGGCACATAATCCGTCCCGGTTTTGCGCGCGCCCATATGGTAGTAAACGGCATTGAAGGCTTTCACCGTATAGCGGTTGAGCGCGAAGCCCGGCGCATTGAACGGTACGCTGCGCTTTTTGGCGGGTGGAGGACCGAAGGGGATCTGGCGAAATTTGTTGGGCAGGCCGGACAATGGCGCGTGGTCGCCCAGCATGAGCAGCGACCGACCAAGGGAGGCACCGCGGCTCAGGCAATCGATCCAAGCCACGGAGTAAGGCGCATCGTTGTGCGTCTCAAACCCTTCCATCGCGGCGTCGAGATTTGGGGCTGCGATGGTGCGCTGCTGAATCCAACCCGTTTCCACCCGCCGCAATCGCACCTGCAGGCGGACTATGACACCGGTCAGGCCCATGCCTCCGATGGTCCAGTGAAAGAGGTCCGCGTTTTCCGTTGCCGAGGCGCGCGTGACAGAGCCATCCGCGCCCATCACGTCCACCCAGTCGATGTAGTTGCCAAAGCCGCCATCGACATGGTGGTTCTTGCCGTGCACATCCGCCGCCGCCATGCCACCAAGGGTGACAAACCGCGTGCCGGGGGTGACGGCCGGGAACCAGCCGCGGGGCAGGTAGGCGTCAATCACATCGCCCAAGAGCACGCCTGCCTCGGCCTCTAGGGTCCCGGTGTCTGTATCAAAGGCGATCATGCGGTTGAGATGCCGGGTCGAGATCGTGTTGTCCGTGTTCAGCGCGCTGTCGCCATAGGCCCGTCCATTGCCGCGTGCGATGCCGGGGCATTTGGCGATGGCAGTCGCGACCTCTGCCTCATCGCGCGGGGCGGTCACGGTGCACTCTGCCGCCGGATACCGACCCCAACCAGACAGCTTCATGACAGCGCCCTCTGGGCGAAAACGAACCGCCTATCAAGCTGGTACTTTGTGACGTAGCCTATCGTTAGCCCGATCACCGCCCCAAGTTCGCGCATAAGATCCGTACGCCATATGGACCAAAAGAGCGTTTCCGTGCCCCAAAAGATCGCCGTGGTCACCAGCCCCATGGCGGAATAGAGCGCGAATTGCTTGGACTGCGCGGACGCGCCTACCGTGTCGTCATAAAAGATCCATCGCTTGTCCAGAATGTATTTGACCAAGAGCCCTGTTATCGTGCCTGCCCCGATGGCCAAGGCAAGGGCAAGGCCTTCGCTCTGCCACCCCATGGCCAGCACAAGCCGTTGCGTCGCCAGATTGACCAGCACGGCAACGACCGCAAAGCCCGTGTAGCGCAGGACAAGGGCCTGACGGCTCATAGCACCGCCGCCCCCACGGCGCAGGCAATCATGATCGCCACGCAGACAAGGCTGGTCTTATCGCGCAGCGCATAAACAATCGGATCATCATCCATCTGCCCGCGATGTGCCTTCAGCGCGATCCGGCTGATCCAGTATAGCAGCATGAGGCAGATGCCCCACAAAAGCCACGGCGCGGAGTACAGATCCTGTACCCCCGGCGCGTTGAGGTAGAGCGCGAGGACCAGCACCGAGACAAACCCGGAGGCCACTGTGATCTGAGACACCATAGGCAAATCGTCGACCGTGTAACCCCGCCGCCGCGCCGTTGCGATGCCACGAGCGTTCAGGTCGACCAGTTCGGCCTGACGTTTGACAGCGGCCAACGAGAAGAAAAAGAAGATCGAAAAGGCCAAAAGCCACACCGACAGTCCAAGCCCGGTGGCCAGACCGCCTGCTATGATGCGCAGGGTGTAAAGTCCCGCAAGCGTGCAGATATCCGCGATGGCGCGGCGTTTGAGGATCAGCGAATAGACCGTGGTTAGCAGGAAATAGAGGGCGATGATCCAGAAGGTCTGCCAGTTGGCCATCGCGGCCAGAATGAGTCCCCCCAAAAGCAGCACAGGCACCATCGCCGTGCCATGGGCAATGGGCACGCGTCCGGCCGCAAAGGGGCGCGCTGATTTGCGCGGGTGCGCCCGATCTGCGCGCAGGTCCATGAGATCGTTGAACACATAGCCCGACGAGCTGACAAGGCTGAAGGCGGCGAAGGCCAAAATCGCGTTCAGGATCGTGATCGCCTCAAAGGCCTGCGCGGCCATCAAAGGCAGGAAAACGAGGATGTTCTTGAGCCACTGATGCGGACGAAGCGATGCCAGATACGCAGGCGGTTTGCGCATGGCGTTCAAGATCTCGCTCTCGCCCGGCATCGCTTTGACCTGACGCTCAATGGTGGGGGTTGCGTTCACGGCTATGGCTTTTTTTGCACCTTCCCAGACCGGCAAATCGGCGCTGCTGTCGCCCATATAGGCGTAACCAGCTTTGGCAAACCGCTCTTGCAGCAGGCGTGCCTTTTCGGCGCCCTTGAGATTGGTCACCCCGTCAGAGCCTATGGCCTCGTCAAAGAGATCTGTAAACGCGGCCACCTTGTCGGCGAGGGATTGATCCGCTGCGGTGACCAGAACAGCCCTTCCACCCTGATCCCGCCAAGCACGGATGTAGTCCTGTACCTCCGAATTGTAGGGCAGAAACTCCGCGTTGAGGTCCGCGTGTTTGGCCAGACGCTGTTTGAGCACGGCGCGGCCTTCCATCAGACCGCCGATCGTTAGGGGGATCGTGTTCCAGGATTTGGACAAGGCGCGCCAGAAACACTCGTAAAGCGTATCTGATCGGATCAATGTCCCATCAAGATCCACCACGAGGACCGGGATGTCGTCGTGCCTGTCTTTGGCTGTCATGTTTTACGTCGCGCCCTTTGACCTGTCGCGGGTGACCCTAGCATGGGCGAAGGGTCTGAAAAAGCCGCGTCAAATGCGTCAGAACGCCTTGAAGGTCAGTGTGGTTTCCGTGCGCTCTATCCCGTGGATATCAAGCAGCTTTTCATTGATGAAATGGCCCACATCGTCATCCTTAGGGATGTAGAGCTTGAGCAGCAGGTCAAAGGGACCGGATGTCGAATAAAGCTCTGAATGGATTTCACGCAGGGCGATCTCTTCGGCGACGCGGTACGAGGCACCGGGGGTGCAGCGGATGTTGACGAATACACAGCGCATTTTGCCCTCCTCAGAGCGTGATGTAGCGCGCCCGCGCGCCACGTTCGATGGCGGCGGCGTGCAGGCGGTCAATGTTCAGCTCAAACCGAATTTCGCCCAGCATGCGCAATTCCGTCTCGGCCAAGGATCCGTCTGCCGCGGCCACATCGCAGGCCAGTGCATAGGCGGTTTCATACAGGCGGTCGGGTAGGTTGTCGCGGACGAGACCAAAGAGCGCATCAAGCCCGTCTTCCTCACCAAAGAGGTCCAGAACGGTGCGCGACACCACCCCCATGCGATCCAGATCATAGCTGGCAAAGACGGGCAGGTTGTTCACCAGGCTTTGGATTTTCACGAGCTCCGAGGTGCGCATGTCCTCATCAGAGGCCGAGACGGCGATCATGACGGCCACAAGACAGTCTTCGGGGCTCAGCAGGTGAGGGTCATTGTCGGCCATACGCCTTGTCCTTTCGGGGTGATCATGAGCCGCAATTTATTGACTGTCCGCCCCCTCGGCAATAGGTGTCGCTCTCACGACTTTCACAAGACCGGAGACACCCTTCATGTCTGAGCTGCGCGATGCTGCCCTCTCCTCAAAGGCCTGGCCTTTCGAAGAAGCGCGCCGGTTGGTGAAACGATATGAAAAAGCCCCCCCTGAAAAAGGGTATGTGCTGTTCGAAACAGGCTATGGCCCGTCGGGTCTGCCGCATATCGGAACCTTTGGCGAGGTGCTGCGCACCACGATGGTGCGGCGGGCCTTTGAAGTGCTGAGCGACATCCCCACCAAGCTGATCTGCTTTTCTGATGACCTTGATGGCCTGCGCAAAGTGCCGTCCAATGTGCCGAACCCTGAGGTTCTGGAACAACATCTGCAGCGCCCGCTCACGGATGTGCCAGACCCGTTTGGCGAATTTGAGAGCTTTGGCCACTACAACAATGCCATGCTGCGGCGGTTTCTGGACACGTTCGGGTTTGACTATGAATTCATCTCAGCCCGCGAATTTTACCGGACGGGCAAGTTCGATGAGATCCTGCTGCGCTGCGTGGAGAAATACGATGAGCTGATGAAGATCATGCTGAAATCCCTGCGTGAGGAACGTCAGCAAAGCTATTCGATCTTCTTGCCGCTGCACCCGGAAAGCGGGCGGGTGATGTATGTGCCGATGAAGCATGTCGATGCGCGTGAGGGTACGATCACCTTCGACGATGAGACGGGCAAGGAATGGACTCTGCCGGTCACGGGCGGAAATGTGAAGCTGCAATGGAAGCCTGATTTTGGCGCCCGTTGGGCCGCACTTGGCGTGGATTTTGAGATGTATGGCAAGGAACACGCCACGAACGAGAAAATCTACGATGCGATCTGTCGGACCCTCGGTGCGCGCCCGCCGGAGCATTTTTCCTATGAGCTTTTCCTGGATGATCAGGGGCAGAAGATTTCCAAATCCTCGGGCAATGGCATCTCGATGGATGAGTGGCTGAGCTATGCTTCGACGGAATCTCTGAGCTATTTCATGTATCAAAAGCCCAAGACAGCAAAGCGGCTTTACTTCGATGTGATCCCCCGCGCGGTCGATGAGTACCACCAGCAATTGCGCGCCTATCCCGGTCAGGATGCGGCGGCGCAGGCCAACAATCCGGTGTTTCACATTCACGCAGGCGACGTGCCGGACAGCAAAATGGTCGTGCCCTTTGCGATGCTGCTCAACCTCGCCTCGGTTGCGTCTGCCGAGGACAAGGATAAGCTTTGGGGTTTCATGCAGCGCTATGCGCCAGAGGCCAGCCCGGAAACGCATCCCGATTTGGACGCCGCTGCCGGCTTTGCCGTGCGGTACTACAAGGATTTTGTCGCGCCCACGCGCGTCTGCCGTGCGCCCTCTGATCTGGAGCGCGAGGCGCTCACCGAATTGCGCGATCAACTTGCCAGCTACAACGGCCCGCTTGATGATGAAGCGTTGCAATCGGTGGTCTATGCCGTGGGTCGCGAACGTTTCGATCCTTTGCGTGATTGGTTCAAAGCGATCTACGAAGTGCTGCTTGGCGCATCGCAAGGGCCGCGTTTTGGTGGGTTCATTGCGTTGTACGGCGTTGAGGAAACAATTGCTCTAATCGACCGTGCGCTGGCCGGTGATTTGCTCGCAACGGCATGATGCCTACGGCGGGAGTATTTGGGGCGAGATGAAGCCGGACGCTGGCGCGCGTCGGTGGGTCAGATGCGGCAGATGCCCTTCGTCTCGGCCTCGTCCCAGGGCAGGATCACGTTGTCCGCGATCTTCAGCTCGCCCAAGGGGAAAGTCTCGCGCAGCATGCGGGCCAACCGTTCGGTGCGGGGTGCTGACGGGTCGAGCGCTTTGCAGCAGACATACTCTTCCACGATCGAGGCTTGTTGTTCATATCCGTAGTCCAGAAACTGCGTGCTGGTGGAGATGTCAAAGAGGTAGGGGTCATCACTTCGCGTGTGCTCAGAGGCGGATTTGAGCGGGGTGTACTCCGTCACGTCGCGGTTCTGCCATTGCCAGACATGGGTGATTTCATGAGCAAAGAGCATCACGTGAAAGAGGCTCATCGTTTCAGGATAATTGGGCAAGAAATCCGGCTCGTACCAGTCCTTGGCGTAGAAGATGTCGTTGTAGAGAACGACCGCCGCGGGAGAGACTGTGACGATCTCGTTCTTGGGCTCGGGCAGGATACGTTCGCGGCAGGTGAGCCGGGGTCGTTTCTGCCGTCGGATCGTGGTGTTGCCGACAAGCGCGCCGTCGCGCGTGCGGATCCGGGTAACGTCGATCGAGTTGCCATAGATCTGTTTTGCAAAGCTTTTTTCGGCCTGGCTCAGCGGACGTGAGCAGGCGGCGAGCAGGACCAAAGACAAGAGGATCACCCAACGCATGAAGGGACGTTAGCAAGTGCGGTCCCTGCGCGGTAGAGCGATTTTTGCCCTGCGGCGAACG